>CAMOKN010000238.1 GCA_946617595.1 uncultured Clostridia bacterium | reverse complement strand
CCGTAGCTCGTGTACGAAAAGCTGTCCGAGTAACGCGAGACATTCACCGCCTGTGATACCACGGAGCCTGTGAATGTGGAATTCCTGCCAAGCGCGGAGCTAAGTGCCTTATCATCGGCTTCCATGAACTTCTCCTTGTCGATAGACAGCTTCCCGTCCTTGCCGACAGTAACACCGGCTTTTTCGAGTGTTCCCGAGTATGCCTTTGCGGTGTTCGTCATGACCGACGTGCGCCCCGAAACAAAGCTGTTGCGGGAACTGCTGACTGCCGAGTACATATCGTTGTAGCTGTCAACAAAGCTTTTAGCCGCATCGTACATCTTCTCGCGGTCGGTTCCCGACATAGCTTTGCTGAGATCGGACACCGACGATGCGATACCCGATACCGCTTCCGACAGGCTTCCCGAATAGGCCGCCGCTTTCGTTGTCGCGGTAGTCTGATACGTTTTGCGAGCAGCGTTCGCGCTGTTTGACTTCGACGCGAATTGCTTGTAGGTGCTTACCCGACTGCGGTTATAGAGCGACGAATGACGGTAATTATTGTACGTCATATAGCGGTTCAATCCGTAACTTCTCATATTTCTCACCCCCTTACATCATTGCTAATATTTCGGAAATATCAATAAACAGTATCGGCGAGACCTCGCTGACATTCGCCTCGGCGTAGCTCATAGCGTCGGGAATATCGGTGTCCGATTCGATCATATCCGCAAACGCGAGCCGCCGTTCTAATGCGAGAGCCTGTGCCTGTGCAAGCGCGATACGTTTCTTTTTGAGCATTTTCTCGAACTCCTCGCGCCGTTTGTCCCGTATCTCTTTAAGCTGTTTCCAGTATTCTTCCTTCTCTTCTTTTTTCAGCGCGCCGTCGCCCGTTGAGTAAGTGTCCTGCCGGAACTGCTCGGGCTTACTGCCGAATTGAAGAGTGTGGTATTGGTTGCCGCCGAGCTGCCGCAGCCACGAGGGTACTTCCACCGAGAATGCGCTGTGTATCTGGTCAAGCACCCACTTTTCGTACTGCGGGTCAGCCTGCATTGCCCGATAACCTGCATCGGATATGCTCACGGCGTAGGTGTCGCCGAACTGCGTCGGGTGCAGGACGAGCGAGGACACGCGCTCCTTGATATATGCCTTGTAGTCGTCAAGCGATTGCTCGTTCATGCAATTGTCGAGTGCAGCCGCGAAATCCGAGCCGGTTGACTTCGGCGCGATACTTTCCGCAAACGCTTTCATATAGGCGGTCTGCGCGGATATGTAAATAGTATTGCTCATAATATCACCTGTTCTTACATCAATGATGCCAGCGCGGACATCATTTCTTCCTGCGGGGTAGGCTCGCGGTCTTCGGCGCTGCTCATGCGGGACTTCGCTTCTTCCAGCAGGCTCTCAGCCGCCTGGACAGAAGCCTCATCAACGTCAAGACCCTGCTCCTTGCCCGCGTCGCACTCGCGGAGATCGGACTGTATCATGTCCATTACCGCCTGCACTTGTGAGCGGGTTTTCGCTGCGGCAAGCATTCGTGCGAGCTTTGCGACGTTTATGCCCATGCTCTTTCCGACAAACTCCGACTCGATCCCTTCGTCGCTCTCGGCAGCTTCTTCATCTTCGACTGCTTCTTCATCCTCAGCGGCTTCTTCCAGCCGAACTTCCTCCGCGTCCCGGGATTTTTCAATACTGCGCTCTATCCGCTCCTGTGTGTCTTTCGCAGCTTCTTCGCGCAGCTTTTTGTTCAGCTTGTCGTCTCTGCGAGTGTAGCTGAAATTATAGCAATTCCCGTTTTCGTCGATGTACCAATGACTTGTTCTTTCTGTCACGCCGCCGAGAGAATTGTAATACGCTGCGACTGTTTTCTCGGCTTTGTCGATACCGTATATCAAGTCGGACATGGTTTTCGCGGCTTCGGGGTCGTTCATTGCTTTGTTCAGAAAGTGCTCATTTACAGCGACCGTGCCGGTTTTCCTGTCCTTGCTGTAATTCATTTCGGAGCCTACCGAAATGCTCAACGCGGGATATTTACCGCGAAAACTCCTGAGTGCTGCCGACTGCGCGAGGCTGTCAGCGGAGAACTCGATCTTATCCTGTACGGCGGGCTTCTCGGTCGGTTCTTCGTTTACAGTGCGCTTTTGTGGATATTCGGCGAATTGATACGCGGTCAGATAATTGTCGATCCCTCTTATCATAAAATCACCTTCCTTGGCGGTCAGTATCACGCTTTCCCGCTGAAGAAAAAGCCTTTCGACAGCTTTTGGTTCATAGCATTGAACTTTTTGAGGTACGGTTTTGCTTTCACGTTTTTCTTCTTCTCATACAGCTCATTCGCGTACTCCGTGGGCGACTTCACGCGAGCTGTTCGGTCATCATGTGTGCCTATGCTCCAACGGCTTATCCCGCCGTCCTTGTCTATCGCCCAGCCGTCCGCGACGAGCTTGTCCCCGCGAGCGCTAATGTTTGCGCGGCACCACTGATCGCAGGACTTCATATTTGCGATCTCTTTTTCGTATTCCTCCGCGAGCTTCGGGTCGTTCGCCATTTTCTTCAAAAACTGCGGAGAGATAGCCACATTCGTGGTCGCGTTCGAGCCGTAGCGCATACCCTGTCTGAAATTCGCGGCGACAAAGCTGTAATCCTTGAACTTGTCCTGTAAATACGAAAGCTCGTCATTAGCGGACTTACGCGTGGTATCGGTCTGTGTGCTTCTGCTGACGGGATAATTGATATATGAGCTGTCAATCCTCATTCCCATAGGCTCACCCCCTCAGACCGTAATGTCAATGGGCTTGTGAACGCGTATCGGGTCAGGAGTTTCATCGGGCAGAACGGCCTCGACAGTCTCTGTTCCCGTGACTGCCTTAACGCCGTCATTCTCGCCGTTTTCGTCCGTTTCGGGAGCATTCCCGAGTTTTCCGGTCTTGTTCTCTTTCTCGGTTTTTTCGGACTTCTTCTTTTCGGCTGCCTTTGCCTCTTTCTTGGCTTCCTCGCGGTCGGCTTCACGGGCGCGCTCGATGTTGTCACGAAGCTCGGTGGTCGCGGCTTCGAGGGTGTCCGTCTGCTTCGATCTCAGATCGGCAGCGTGTTCCTCGGTCTCTTTAAGCTCAGCCTGTTTTGCGCTTGTATCGGTCTTGATGGAATGTTCGATCTCGGCTTTGAGGATACCCGCGTGACCCTCGTCCTTTTTGAGAGCGTGCTGCTGCACCTGAGCCTGTTTGAGCGTGGTGCCTGCCGACATCAGCGCCGACATTGTGTTTGTGATCATACTATCAAATCCTTTCTGTGAAATATTGGCAACTCCATGCCGTGGGCGTTCCGCCTGCATTTATTATATCGTACGAAACCGTATGAAATCAAGCGAAATACCGTGAAACGACCTTTTTACGACGCGAATCACATCATCAGCATAACGGTCAGCGTGAACTCGCCGCCCTTGCAGGAAATATCTATCCCGCCGCCGTATTTTTCGGCGGTATTTTTGATATTCACAAGCCCGAAGCCATGTTCGGAGCGGTCGGGCTTTGTCGTTTCGGGAAGCTCCCCGTCCGCGGACGAGCAATCGCCGATGCAGGTATTCGTGACGGTAATCACAAATGCATTCTTCTTTTTCAGCGAGATTATCGCAATACGCCGCTCGCCTTCGGGGCATTTCTCGGCTGCTTCGATAGCGTTGTTCAGCGCATTGTTGAGGATGATGCTCATATCGAGTGCACCCGCGGAAAGGCCGTCGGGGTAGTGGAAATCGCACTCGAAGGTAATACCGCGGCGTTCAGCTTCGCTCTGTTTTTCGGTTAGGATAACGTCGGTCACGGGGTCGCCGCTGTTTACGCCATTGTCGGAGCCGATACGCTCGCGAGCCTCCGCGAGATAGCTTTCAAAAGCCTCGTTCTCGCCGCGTTCGTGCAGACTTTCAAGTACCGCAAGGTGATTGCGCATATCGTGGCGAATCGCTCGGATATCGCGGTACAGGCTTTCCGCACCGCTGATGTAGTCGCGGATATTGTCGGTCTGCACCGATAGCATGGCGGTCTCTTTCTCGCGGCGCTGACCGGCTTTGATCTGCTCGTAGAAATAAATCACCGCAACCAGCGCCGTGTACGAAACGAGGTAGAAAACGAACGAAATGAGGTCGTAGGGGCTGATGTCGATCTCGCGCGTGTCGATGCTGTTGAAGTAGAGCAGGAGCCGGTAGTTGAACACTCCCGCCACGCTCGGCAGCATCAGCAGAAGCGCCTCTTTTATGGTCATTTTCTCGTTTTTGCTGACATAGACCTTGTGGAAAATCGTTATCAGCAGGAGCATTATTCCCGCCATTATGCAGCCCTCGACCGCGTCGTAAACGATGTACGCCGCGACCTGTTTTTCGGGCTCGAACATGAACGCGTCAATGACGAATCCGCATGTCCAGCCGTAAACCTTCAGCCATATCGACGTGCCAACAGCGGCGGTGAGCCACCGAACCGAGAAGAACGAGAACGCGAGAAACAGCTTTTGCGCGTAGTTTCGCCGGTCGAGCAGGGTGAACACCGCGAACGCTCCGACAACTCCCGCGCCGTAGGCGAAAAGGTTGTTGAACTCCTGCGGCAGAAAGAACATCACAAGCATTATCGCCGCGTACGCCGCGCCCGTGAGATACCGCGCGAGGCGGCTTTTTGTGAACGGGCGGAGGAACTGCATAAGCCCGACGGAATAGACCAGAAGCGTAATTATCATCGTCAGCGTCAGGCTGATGTCCGTGTAAATTTCAAGATAATCGTACATTTCAGCCCTCCGATTTTATATATCGCAGATACGCCCTGACAAGCTCGCTGTAACACTGTTTCGCGAGCAGGACGCAGTCGCCGTTCTCCATTGTGACCTCGCTCGACGTGTACTTTTCGAGGTAGCGCAGGTTGATGAGGTACGAGCGGTGGGTGCGGAAGAATGTCTCGTCGGTGCATTTCTCGAACTCGTTCAGCCGCCCACGGTACTCTACTTTTCCGCTGACCGTATGCAGTATCAGTATGCGGTCGAAAACCTCGGCGTACATGATCTCGGACAACGCGAGTTTGGTGCTGACACCGCCGGATTTCACGGCTATGAACCTGTCACTTGTTTCAGTCGCAACGGGCTCTGTGCGGCTGTCTATCGCCTTTTTCAGCACTTCCGTGAACTTCTGCGTCGATACAGGCTTCACGAGGAAGTTGAACGCTCCGACATCGAACGCGTCGAAAACTCTGTCCTCGAATGCAGTCACGAAGATTATCGCCGCGCGGCAGCCGTTCTGACGCAGCATTCTAGCAGTCTGCATACCGTCAAGCCCGTCCATTCCAATGTCAAGAAAGATTATGTCAAAGCCTCCCGCGCCCGCGAGAAGCTCGCCGCCCGACGAAAACTCCGTCACAGATGCTCCCGGGCAAAGCGCGGTTATCCTGTCAGAAATATCCCTGCGAATCTCGGCTTCGTCATCGCATACAGCAAATCTCATTTTATCATCTCCGTTTTTAGGCTCAGCGCCGTTAGTAAGGGCAATACTTTGTCTATTATTATATCGGAAATCGTGAGGAAAAGTTTAACGATATGGTGCGAAATGAACTTTTTTGGATGTGAAATGAACATGCTGAACTGTTTTTCGGATGAACGGATAATTTCTCTTGACAATATAACAAAATTCGTGTATAATATTGTTATAAGTTACAAAAGGAGGAGTCGTTATGCCAAATATCAGATCAAGCGCTGACCTCAGAAACGGCTACAACGAAATATCAACATTCTGCCACACCTACGACGAGCCGGTATTCATTACCAAAAACGGCAAAGGCGATCTTGCTGTTATGAGTATCGAGGCTTATGAATCGCTTGTGGGAAGATTTGAACTGTACGACCTCATCAAAGACGGTCTTTCGGATGTTGAGAAAGGCAATACCAGACCGTTCTCCGAAGCTATGGCAAGTATCAGGGAGCGCCGCAGGAAATGACATACACTATTCATATCACGCATAAAGGCGAGCAGGACATCATTGAAGCGGCGGATCATATTGAATTCACGCATCTTAATCCGCCGGCCGCCGACAGTCTCCTTGATACGATCGAGGAGGAAATAGGAAAGCTCTCTTTTATGCCGGAGAAACATCAGATCATTGATGACCCTGTTCTGAAAGAGTGGGAAATCAGGATGATACCCGTTAAGAACTATCTGGCGTTTTATGTCATAGACGAAAATTCTCATACGGTACACATAGTCAGATTTCTTTACGGAAGGAGAAACTGGCAGAAAATACTTCGTTGCGAGCCGGTTTCGTTTGAATAACAATAGAACAGCGCACCATTTCATTTATTCAACACGTCCTAGGAACCAAAAAGCCCGCTGTACATATCGTACAGCGGGCTTCGTGCTATTATGAGCCATTCATCCCGACCTGCATGAGTCTGATACCCAGTGCAAGTCCTTTTCCGAACTCGTTGACAGCATAGATACTATCGAGGACGGACTGCTTTTCCTGCCATTCTTCCCAAAGCTCGGTCAGTCCCGGGCTGGCTGTCATCAGTTTCTCCGTTATCTCGGCGAGATCGCGTTCGGCTGCCTTCATCTTTTCCGACAAAGCGCCGTGTTCCTCACAAGGTCTGATCTCACCGTAATAGATAGCTTCGATAAATTTAGCAACGTCAGCGCCGTATGTAAGTTTCAGTTCTTCCATATTTCCTTCCTACCTTTCGTTATCATAATAGCGATATAACTCCAGTCGTCAAATCATCGCTATACCTATTATGATAACGATAAGAAACTGATAAGAAGCAGGGGCGTTTCGCTTACGGTACTCTTCATAGAATCTGCTACTTCTTTCTTTCGCGAAAGGAATGAAAAGTTATGTCCAAAAGGATATCACTCCGCTCTTGAACGCCATTCATAAACTATAAACTTTCCATAAAAGCGAAATATCTATTGCTTTTGTTTTAAGTATATGGTATAATAGAATTGTACTAGGTTATATGTCCTTTTTTATCTTATTCGAAAGGAGATATTATCCATGAAGAATTTAAGTGACAAGGACATTGTTAAAATCATTCACGATGTAAAGGATGGCTTAAAGAGTCTTCAAGAAATCGTAACTGGTTTCAGGGACATCTTCCGTCTTTTCAAAAAATGATGCCTTAGTACAGGAGGGTAGTCAACGGCTACCCTTTTCTTTTTGAGACAAATGAATTAACTGAGTCATTGGTTTTCCGCCTAAAATAATGGTATCTATTTTAGATAGTGCAGATGCATTGTTACTTTCAAACCTGTCAAACAATTCAATAAACTGCAAATTGGCATCAATAAGCTTATCGGTGTTTGATTGCCACGAAAATGATGATATGGATTTTAGATGATTCGTATTTATAGTATCCTCAAAGTTAAAAGTACCATTTTCAAATTCATCAATATAAAAATACTTCATTAGATAAGGTTTGGCATTCCATAAGCAACCTTCATTGGTTAATAGGATCCATAACCCTGGAATACCATTCTTGGGCAAATCGTACTCGATTATATTGTTAAACCAACTCTGAAAATCTGAATATACATACTCTAAATCAAAATCATTATTTATTGTTTTGCTTCTTGATATAATTCCGAGACGTCTTTTTTCATCATCATTAATTCTAATGCCCCCTAGAATTAGAAAATACAAAAACGACGTCATTTGCCTTACATCATCAATTTTATTATCAGATTGATGAAGATTGTGTTTATGGAAATAACCATTTCGCTCATATTTTCGCCACACATCTACTGCCTTTTTGATACAACCTCTTATTTTTTTATCAACTGTGATGTTGTTTTGGGGAGATGTTATAAAATCATTTAGAGATTTTAGGGTGCTGTCAATAATATCTTCAACATTTGAGGAATATGGAATAAATTGATTGTTTTTAGTTCGAATTTTAATTCCTTTATTAATCCGAAATTGAGCAATCATATATAATAGTTGTTCTATAGATTTTAAATATCCTGCTATTATTCCTGTTTATTCCAATTCTCCCATTGAATTGCTATAAACATCATAAAGCCATTCTGCACTTATAAAACTCTCAGCAAAATCATTAGAACTTGAAAGAGCTGTATATCTACACTCATCTATGTAATTTTTATTTACAATTATAAATTCATCTGATGATAGATCGGCTAAGTCGCCCTTATCAGCTATGGCCTTGTAGTTTACGGTCCTTAGCATAATTTGCTTTTTATTTCTAAAAGCGGTCATTGTATTTGCAGTTGGAGTTATAACCGTTTTGTAACTTATTATACAATTACATTTTATAATAAATTCTTTAGCATATGCCTCAAATGTAAGATAATCTTTTTCAGCAAAAAGAGATAAAAAAAAGTTTCTCAATGTAGTAATTGAGATAAACTTTTTATTTGCACCTTCAAGCTCATTTTCAAACAGCCAAGCAATAGTATCTGTGCTTATTCTGTCTCTAAATATATATACATTTATTTCATCAATTTCTTTTCCTTTCGAACGTTCCTTTAGAACAAATGCCAATTTGTCATAATCAGTATAGCCTGATTCATTAAACATAATATCAAACAAAAAATATGCTTCAATTGTTTTTTCGCCTGTGTGATATAAAATAGAATACGGTTCATTATCATCATGATAACAACATTCAACAAAAGAGATACCTTTTCTTTCAAGCATATTCTCAATTATTTTAATTATATATACTTCTACCCAATACATATATTCATTATTGGCAGCTTTTAAGAATTTGTAATCTGTTCCAATAATATCGAAGATCAAATTAGAGTTATTTGCAGCTTCTTTATCACCCAAATCACAGTTTTCATCTGTTGTGAATATGGTATTTCTTCCAATAATTGTCTTAATTACATTAAATAACGTCTTAAACTGGTGCTGAAAAATATCTTCATATAGCGAGTCCATATTATTACAGCCTCCTAAACAAAATATCAAATACAAATAGAAAATCAAAATTCCTTGAAACTAAATGTATTATACCACACCTGATAACTATTGTAAAGGCTCTTTTTTATTCAACCAAAACGAGTAAACAGCATTTTTCGCGCTTGCTATTACCTGCGAAAAACTGCTAACCGTTGAAAGTATTTATTATAATGCCGGGAAGCAAATATAATCATGCAGCCTCGTTTCCGTATTTGTCCACAGGATAACGCTTTGTTGCTTTTGGACAGGATATCGGCATTTTTACCGTGTGGTTGCTGCTAAAGGCTTTGTCAGACCTAAGGAAATATGTGTGGGTAAAGAGTCTGACATCGTCCCAGCATACATCGACATTGTACCAGTCGTCGGCGATCTTCACCATGTTCCAGGCGTGATCTGAAGTCATCGCACCATTATGCGCCGTTCCCCATACAACGATACAGTCGATGCCCGCAAGCTGGCACACCACGCAGAAAGCATCTGCATAACCGCTGCAATCTGCTTTACCTTCAAGAAACGCTGATTCCATTTCTTTGTAGGACTCGTATTTGATGAGATCACGCAGCTCGTCGTGGATTACCTTGATCTTATCAAACGTCTGGTCGTATTCGCTCGCTTTATCAGCAATAGCTTTTGCTGCCTTAAGGATCTTGTTCCGCTTCTTAGGAGTCATACTTGTAAGCTTGTTATCAATTTGATACTGGGTAGGATAAAGCTGCAAATGGGGAATCATCCGGGACACAGCGCAGATTCAGTCTGCCTCCCTTCTCCCTCATGATCGGAGCAATCCTTTTCATTGCCTTTGAAATCTTTCATGCAGCTGCCGGAGGCGGCGCTTTTCCACTGTGGCTCATCCTTGTATTTGTCGGCATTTATCTGATTCTTGG
>CAMOKN010000237.1 GCA_946617595.1 uncultured Clostridia bacterium | reverse complement strand
TTTGTTTCATACAAAAAGAAAAAGCACAGAGTAATTGAAATGCTCTGTGCTTTAACAATGCATAATAATTAAACGGATACAGACGGTTCAGACTGCATCTACATATACGTCTTCACAGTCGTCAGTAACATCGTGTGTAACTCGGTCAAGAACCTCTGCTCTCTTAGCATTGTTGAAACGGTCGAGAGTTCCTACAAGATAGCCTGTGATACGTCTGATGCGCTCAAACGGTCTGTCTTCATACTGGTACGAAAGATCTACATAATCCCCGTCAACCGATATATCAAGAGATAAAAGCTTCTGTCCGGGCTTTAATTCTCTGCCCCTGTCAACATAAGCCTGTATCTCACTGTCTGTCAGTATTCCACCTGTTGTGGTGATCTTAACGTTCTTCATTTTGTGTTTCCTCCTGCGGTATATTCAGGAAACTCCGTAGAGTTTCTCTGACCATATTTTGTCATTGCTTAATTATTATACCACAACATATAGTAAATTGCAAGTGTTTTTTTCAATTTTCTGTAAAATTTTTCAGTTCCGCTGTTCCGCTGTATGTTCCACAGATAATGCAAAAAATATGTCCGCGGATAATCTATCTGCGGACATATTTTTGCATACTATGAACTCAATTCTGTGTATTCTCGGTAACAGCTTCCGCAGAGACAGAAGTCTGCTGTTCCTGTACCCTCGGCTGATTCCAATGAAATACAAATGACATAACGATTATGGCAACCGCAAGCAAAAACAAGAATATGCACGCAGGCAGTTCATATTTTGCAACTTTCGCCATTGTCGAAGCCGGTGCATCATAGTCATGCTCTATCGGCATCTTGTTCTCCTGCTTTTTTGCATTTTTTTCAATCTCTTCAGACATTTCCGGCACCTCTCATTTTTGTGAATCTTCTTATATGTATTATAACACATTCGGAAGTTTAAGTCAACATTATTTTTCAGGAAATAATTATTTTCTCCCCACAACTGAAATCCCTGCGGGTGACAAGGTACGAACGCATGACCTGAAAGTCCCGGTATGGAATAAAAAATAATTATCAGGAGTATCATTTATGTTGACATTTTACAAAATATATAGTATAATGTTAATATATACAGTCATTCTGACAACATGGCTTTAACAGGAGGAACAGATATGCTTGAACTTATTGAACAGACCAACATAAAAAAATCAGAGGCTGCCGAGGAACTCACCGCAATGCAGAACGAACTGATTGACCTTGCAAACGGAATTAAATCCGCAAAGATCCCCGTTATCATCACAATTGACGGCTGGGCCGCTGCCGGAAAAGGTTCACAGATCGCAAAACTTATAAAGTACATGGATCCGAGATTCTATAATGTCGAGCCGATACGTATCCCGAATGCTCCCGAAAAGCGCAAACCATGGCTGCACCGCTACTGGACAAAATTCCCTAAGCAGGGCGAGTTTCTCATACTTGACGGAAGCTGGTTCAGCGATACCGTGAAATCCTACATGAGCGGAAGCATCAATAAAGAGCAGTACAAAGCCCGAATTGATGATATCAATGTTACCGAGCGTCAGCTACACGATGACGGATATCTTATCATAAAGCTGTTCCTACACATCACACAAGAGGAACAGAAGAAGCGCCTGAAAAAGCTTGCCGCTGATGAATACACAAAATGGCGGGTCGATGAGCACGATTTTGTGAACAACAAAAATTACGACAAGATATTCAGGCGGTATGAGAAAACTCTCACAAGAACCAATACCGATGCTGCTCCGTGGCATATCATTGCCGCAAACGACGGTGTTGCAGCTCAGCTCGAAATAATGCGGACGGTGACAGAAGCGCTGAAAGGTGCCTGTGAAGCTAAAGCAAACGGAAAACCATACTTTGTTCCCGCTGAGTATGCTCCGATAAAAAGCAGTCCGACGCAGTTCGATCTTGTAAAGACGAAAAAACTCGCTTCGGTAAATATGGATAAGTCGCTGACAGATGATGAGTACCGCCGCAAGCTCAAAAAATACCAGAACAGACTGTTTGAACTGCAAAATATCTGCTATCAGAAGAAGATCCCCGTGATAGTTGCATACGAGGGCTGGGACGCAGGCGGAAAGGGCGGAAACATCAAACGTGTAGCCTCTTCTCTTGATCCGAGAGGCTACGAGGTAAAACCGATAGCCGCACCTGAGCCTTCCGAGCTTGCAAGGCACTATCTTTGGAGGTTCTGGACCCGTCTCGAGAATGACGGACATTTCACTATCTTTGACCGCACGTGGTACGGACGCGTAATGGTAGAACCTATCGAGAAGATAACACCGAAAGAGCGTGCGGACATGGCTTATGCGGAAATAAACGAGTTCGAGCATCAGCTCAACGAGTGGGGCGCTGTAATCATCAAATTCTGGATAAACATTGACAAGGACGAACAGTACCGCAGATTCAAAGAGCGTGAGAATACACCCTCAAAGCAGTGGAAGATAACCGATGAGGACTGGCGCAACCGCGAGAAGTGGGATATCTATGAAAAGTACGTTGACCGCATGATAAAGCTTACATCTACTGAATTTGCACCGTGGACGATAATTGAAGGAAACGACAAGAAATACGCTCGGATAAAGGCTCTGAAAACTATCTGTGACCGTCTTGAAGAGCGCATTACCCAAAAGGAGGACAAATGAGCCGAAAATTCATAAAGATGTGGAATTATCTCAAAGAAAACTGTCTGGGTACAGAAGTCCTGACATTTGATGAGATATACCATATGACCGGTGAACACGTTGACAGCGAATTTATTGACAGCAAGCGTGACGGCGAGCAGTACGGCATCAGTGTTTCAAAGATAGACCTGAAAAGCAGGACAGTGCTTTTCAGCCGCAACAGGTGATCTGTATGAACATTACAGAAGAACTGCGTTCGGAATTGTTCAGGCTTCAGGACAAGAAATACGGCGATTTTCACTCACGGATCGTTCCAGGCATTGCGCGGGAAAACATTATCGGAGTGAGGATCCCGATGATAAAGAAACTTGCTGCGAGCTGCAAAAATAAGGATATCAGCGGATTTCTCGGTTCCCTGCCCCATAAATATATTGAGGAGAACAATCTTCATGCGGAGTTTCTCAACCGTATGAAAGACCCTGATATCTGCCTGAGCGAAGTGCGGAAATTCCTCCCGTATATCGACAACTGGGCGACCTGCGATATGCTCGCGCCTAAGGTATTTGGCAGGATAAAACCGGTTCTTCCGACATTTGCCGCCGAATGCCACGCATCAGGTCATACATACACGATACGATACGGAACAGGGATCTTGATGCGGTGGTTTCTTGATGATGATTTCGATGTAAAGTACGCCGAAGCCGCCGCAGCTGTCCACTCTGAGGAATATTACGTAAATATGATGACTGCATGGTATTTCGCAACAGCTCTCGCCAAGCAGTACGATGCCGTACTCCCGTTCATTACCGGCCACCGCCTCGATAAGTGGACCCACAACAAAGCGATACAGAAAGCAATTGAGAGCTACCGCATCACTGCTGAACAGAAAGAATTCCTCAAAACTCTCAGGATACGATAAACTAATCAACAGTTTCTTCATAATAATTATTGAGGACACATTAATTAAGCACAGGGCATATTAATTGCTCTGTGCTTTATTTCTATGTTGCATCAGCCTGATTTCCGCTCAGCGCTATCTCAGAATATCCGGCTGCGCGTCAAAGCTGGAAGCTTCCGTAAACAATACCTATCAGCATAACGACTGCGACTACTGCGGCAATTATGCGGTATGCGACTTTCAGACCTTCTCTGTTCTTATTCTTCATATTTGTTCACATTCTCAGTTTGCAGGAATAAAATAGTATATTTTTTCATCGCCGTAGGAATAATCAAGCTCGTTGCGCGCTATATCCTCGACGTAACCGAGCCTGTATTCTTCACTGGCATAGCGTTCAAGCAGCTCATTCTCGGTTTTGAGTTCATACAGTCTTTCGGAGAGCTTTTCATATTCAGATGACTTCTGAGCGATCTCGACCTGCATTGCTATGAGCGAACCGACCGCATATACGAGTACAACAAATACAGCGAATGCAAAAATAAATGGCAGCTTAAAAGATTTTCCGGACTTTCGCTTTAATGCCATTTCTTTCTTCACTGCCTTTCCTGTAAAATACTTTCCCTATTTTATTATCCTCATTATTATACACCTGTTTATCATCTTTTTTCAAGCATTTTTTGCATTTTTTGCGCAATTTCGTTAATTTTTCGCCTATTTTAACAAAACACTTATCCGCCGTTTGGGCAATTACACTAAATATTTTTCGGGCTGATCCCATAATTACGCGAAAAACTGCCGATAAAACGCGTCCGGAAAATCTTGCAACAGGCGGGACTGCAAATCCAAGCGTCAGCATATTCACCGCAAATCCAAGCGCCGCGGCGATCACATAGTACAGCCTGAAATAACCCGTCCCGTATTCCACAGAGTACGCAAACAGCACCACTCCTGATATGACCGCAAACAAAAAGTCAAGCACTGCACCCGTGATCTTCAGCTTCGGAAATGCAAGTCTTACAAATCTGAACATATTGTAGAATACGCCGAGAAAAAATCCCACTGCCGCATAAATTCCGAACATTTCAAACGAATCTTCAAAACTCTCAAACATATTTACCTCCTATCTGAACAACCTGCTTATCAGATTGTCGGAAAGGTGGTATTTTTCGGTCGTATAGCTGACGGAATCTATCCTACCGTTTATCCGGAAAATTCCGTCCGCAGGGTCAAATTCTTCACTTTGCAGCTCCCTGCCCCTTATTATAAGATCGCCGTTTTCTGTAAATACAAATATCTCGCTTTCAGTAATGCTTTCAACCGACTTAACACCGGTGATCACCGTTGTCTCGCGGTCATTTATCGTTATGCTACTGTTCATAGTATCTCCTTTTGCGTACAATCTCTTGTATAACTATAGTATGTCCGCAAATTGAGATTTAGAACACCGATGATTCAGACAGTCTCGTAAAGATCGCCTGCTCCGTCCTTTCCGACTACCTCCTGCACTTTCAGGACCTTGACTTTAAGCGGCGTTCTTCCCATATTTATTTCTATGATATCTCCGACTTTCACATCGTATGATGCACGAGCCGGCTTTCCGTTCACGCTGACTTTTTCTGCATCACAGGCTTCATTTGCGACTGTTCTGCGCTTTATCAGACGCGATACTTTAAGGTATTTGTCAAGTCTCATAGTATTTTCTCCTTTGATCTGAAATCACAATATACGCAAAAGCGGACCCGTTTGTTACCGGATCCGCTTTTTATGAATAACCGCTGGATTACTTCTTTGCACAAGCATCCTTTAAAGCTCTGCCTGCTTTGAAAGCGGGAACTGTCGTAGCTTTGATCTTGATTTTCTTCTTTGTCTGAGGATTGATACCCTCACGAGCCTTACGAGCACGTGTCTCGAAAGTACCGAAGCCTACGAGCTGGATCTTATCTCCCTTTGCGAGTGTTTCGGTGATCACTGCAACTGTAGCGTTGAGTGCCTTCTCCGAATCCTTCTTGCTGAGTTCGGTCTTTTCTGCGATAGCCGATATCAGTTCTGCCTTAGTCATTTTAAACCTCCATAAAAATGAATTAATGATTTTGGTTTTTGTCCTGCGCAGTGCCGTGCGCGGACGATCATGCCTTGCCCTGTGCCTTCCGGCTCAGCATACGGGATCTTTAGCAATCTCCCACAACTCATCGAGATGATCTGCGGATACCTCAGAAAAAGACTTTCCCTCTTTTTCGAGCATTGCCTCGACCCTGCTAAAACGTATTATAAACTTATTTACAGCAAATGTCAAGCTTTTTTCGCTATCTTTTTTCAAAAATCTTGATAAATTTGTACAAGAGAACAAAATATCACCGAGTTCTTCCTCTTGTTTTATGTCACTTCCCTCATTTATGGCATTTTCGAGCTCAGAAATTTCGCTTTTCAATCTTTCTATCACTTCTTCTGTGGAGCGGAAATCCATTCCTGCATTTGAGGCTCTTTTGCCGACTTTTTCGGCGCGCATGAGAGCCGGAAGCAGTTTCGGGACACTTTTGAGTCTGTCGGAAGCTTTTTCTTCATTCTTTGATTTTGATTTGAGTATATCCCAGTTTTTGAGGACTTCAGCTGAATTTTCTACTTTAAGTTCACCGAATACGTGCGGGTGCCGGTAAACAAGCTTTTTGCAGATACCGTCGCATACATCGTCGAAGTTGAACGAGCCTTGTTCATCTTCAAGCTCACTATGAAAGATGACCTGTAACAGCAGATCTCCGAGTTCTTCTTTCAGCAAAGCCGGATCTTTGCTGTCTATAGCCTCGGCAACTTCATAGGCTTCTTCAAGAACGTCCATTCTTATGGTGTCATGTGTCTGTTCTTTGTCCCATGGACAGCCATGTTCACTGCGAAGCTCCTTCATTATCTCACGAAGATCCTCTATCCCGTATTTTTCTTTGATCTCAAACATTTTTTCCATTCCTTTCAGCTTTTTTTCTATTTTATCATATTATCTCAAAAAAATCAAGGCTATACCGCACAAATAGCGTGGGGTAATTGCGAAGTTAGCTTATTTATAATTCAGCCAAAACTCTGTGCAATATAGCCTCAAGCATTCAGACGATCCTCCGCTCAATCGACCGGTCTCAGCGGTTTCTGAGGGTTTTCAGAACGCGGATACAATCTTTACTGTCGTAGATCAGCAGCATGAGAGCATAGATGATGCCGCCGAGGGTAAGTGCAATAAGAAGCGACGGGAGTGTACCAAGCGAGGTTTCCAGTCCCCGATAGAACAGGAATGCCCCGACTGCACCCCCTGCCGCTCCGAACACCGAGGGAGCGGAATATCCGATGCACCTGATGTCCTGCCCGAAACGCTTCTTCGCTTCTGATGACGCATACACCAGACATACCAGATTTGACAGGACCGCAGAGATCGCGGCTCCCGTAATGTTAAGAGCCGGTATCAGCATGAACCCCACATTAAGAAACAGCTTAACAGCACCTCCTATAAGGGTAAGTTTTATCGGAAATCCGAAATCCCCGTAGGAATTGAAAACCACACAGACCGCTCCGAGAAGTCCTGCTATCACTCCTCCGCCGCCAAGTACCGCAAGTGCCGGTATGCTTGCTTCCACCTCTGTCTGGCGCACCGGATAGAGAACGCTAAGCACCGGTGCCGAGAATACTGCCATGAATATAGTTATCGGGGCAGTTATCACCGACGTCCCCTTTATCAGAAGCTTTATCTCGGAAGATACACGGCTGCTGTCCGATGTTCCGGCTGCGTATGCAAGACGCGGCATCGCACAGCGCGCAACCACTCCCGAAGCCGCTGCGGCAAGCATATAAACCGACATTATTATTCCGGCATAACAGCCGTACAGAAACGTTCCGCAATCCGATGTCTCAGCCGTTATGCGCGATAATAACGGATCCCCCAGCCACTGCTCAGGAAACATATCATACGAAAGATCTATACAGTTCGATATCGTGAACATATCCGCAAGAGACAGCAGATTTGCCGCAGCTGCTCCCAGCGATACCGGAAGCGCTTTCAGGAATATTCCCTTGCATATATCATATATCTCGCCCGCAGTCGTTTTTTTGCGGTATTTTGAGAAATTATCAGACCTGCGGCGTGAACGGATAAACATATAGAACGTACCGCACATTTCACTGACAGTCACTCCGAGTATCGCAGCTGCCGCCGAATACGGAAGTGCCGCTTCCTGCGAGCCGAACAGCTTCACACCGTTTGCGTAAACAAAATAAGACAATCCCACACCCAGAAGCGCCTTTACAAGCGATTCTATCACCTGTGAAGCCGCTGTGGGGACTGCGTCCGACAATCCCTCATAATATCCGCGATATACCGCAGTTATCGAACAGAATACGGTCGCAGGTGCAATTATCAGCACTCCGGGCAGGCTTTCCGGAGAATTTGCGATATAGCAGACGAACGGGACAGCCGTAATATAGATAAGCGCGGCTCCGAGAAGTCCTACGATCAGGGCAAGAAGCAGCGAGCAACGCCGCTCGGTGCGTATTTTTCCGTATTCGCCGGAAGCGGAATACCCTGCGACATTTCTCGTGAGGATTGTGGGTATTCCTGCACAGGCGAATGACAGCACAGGCGTGAAGATGCTGTACGCGGTGGTGAAATAGCCCATTCCCTCCCCTCCGAGGATATTGCCGAGCGGTATCTTCAGCACTGCGCCGAGTCCTTTTGAAATAAACATTGCCGCAAACATCACTGCGGTGTTTTTCATAAAGCTTTTTCTCATATCTGCCTCTTTTTTCCTTTTTTTACAGTATATATAGTTTTGTCCGGAAATATGAGAAATTTATTGCACCGAAAGTTTTCCGACTCTGAGCTTGCGGACGCGATGATGAACGATCAACTATTTTTTTAAAAACTCTTGAATTTCCGGGTTGTTTGTTATATAATATTAATGTTATTGTATATGAAAGGAAGCCTTAAAAAATGCAGGAACACATAAAAACAGGATTTGACAACGACCTCTATCTGAAGACCCAGTCCGAGCATATCCGTGAAAGGATATCCCACTTCGGTGACAAACTTTATCTCGAGTTTGGCGGAAAGCTGTTCGACGATTATCACGCATCAAGAGTGCTGCCCGGATTCATGCCCGACAGTAAGCTTAGAATGCTTCTTCAGCTCAAAGACGATGCCGAGATCATAATTGTCATAAACTCCGCCGATATCGAAAAGAACAAA
Source organism: uncultured Clostridia bacterium (assembly GCA_946617595.1). Classification (GTDB taxonomy): domain Bacteria; phylum Bacillota; class Clostridia; order Oscillospirales; family Ruminococcaceae; genus Ruminiclostridium_E. Next base: position 30,191 of record CAMOKN010000237.1, on the reverse strand, counting down.
GTCAGAAGCGATCTCGGTATTACATACGATGTTGATGTAATTAGACTTTTGGGGATTTTCAGAAAATTCGGTCTGTATGTAAGTAGTGTCGTCCTCACACAGTATGAAAATCAGGCTTCCGCCGATGCTTTCCGGTCAAGACTCGAATCTCTCGGTGTAAAAGTATATCATCACTATAAGATAAGCGGATATCCCTCAAATATCCCCCTTATCATGAGCGACGAGGGCTACGGAAAAAATGATTTTGTCGAAACGAGCCGTCATCTTGTTGTCGTTACCGCTCCGGGTCCCGGAAGCGGAAAAATGGCTACCTGCCTTTCTCAGCTCTATCACGAGCATAAAAGAGGAATAAACGCAGGATATGCCAAGTTCGAGACATTCCCGATATGGAATCTTCCGCTGAGACACCCGGTAAACATTGCTTATGAGGCGGCCACATCAGATCTTAATGATGTGAATATGATCGACCCGTTCCACCTTGAAGCATACGGAAAGACAACTGTGAACTACAACCGCGATGTTGAGATCTTTCCGGTGCTGAACGCTATGTTCGAGAGCATTTTCGGAAGATCACCGTACAGATCGCCTACCGATATGGGTGTGAATATGGCAGGAAACTGCATAGTCGATGATGATGTGGTATCAGCTGCCGCAAAGGACGAAATTATCAGAAGATACTACATAGGGCTATGCGGACGCCGCAAAGGGCAGGTTTCAGACGAGGAAGTGTATAAGCTCGAACTGCTGATGAAGCAGGCAGGAGTTACCTGCGAGGAGAGAAAGGTAGTTGCACCTGCTCTTGCAAAAGAACAGGCTACCGGAAATCCCGCTGCCGCTATGGAGCTTCCGGACGGTACTATCATCACCGGAAAGACATCAAATCTTCTTGGTGCATCTTCTGCCCTGCTGCTTAATGCACTCAAATACTTCGGCGGCATTGATGACGCGAATCTTCTGATGTCCCCTCACGTTATAGAACCTATACAGAATCTTAAAGTAAATCATCTCGGAAACAACAATCCCCGCCTTCACACCGACGAAACTCTTCTTGCGCTCTCTATATGCGCAAACACAAGCGAAGATGCCAAAAAGGCTATGGAACAGCTCTCAAAACTCAGAGGCTGTGAGGTACACTCGACTGTTATCCTCTCGGCTGTCGATGAGCGTACATTCAAGCGTCTCGGTGTTAATCTTACCTGCGAGCCGAAATACGGCACACCCGAGTCATAATGAGGATCGTTTCGATATGCAGTTCGAGCAGCGCAAACTGCACCTACATTGAAAGCGGCGGAAAAGGCTTCATCGTTGATATAGGGTGCAGCTACAAAGCGCTTTGCGACGGGCTTGAACTTGCGGGACGCGATGTTTCGGACATAAATGCTGTATTTATCACACACGAACACAGCGATCATATCGCAGGTCTGCCTATGCTCACAAAAAAGCTGAAAATTCCGGTTTTTGCATCTGAGGGAACTATGGACATGATAGTCTCGAAGAACAAGGCTGCCGCCGGTGCGGATCTGCGGCTTATAAGCGAGCTTGAAGATGCACCTGTGAATGTTAAGGTCACAGCGTTCCATACACCGCACGACAGTGCGGAAAGCACGGACTACACTTTTTTCGACGGTGAGAACAAGATAGCGGTCTGCACCGATCTCGGCTGTGTCACTCCGGAAGTACGAGAAAATCTTCTCGGTTCGAGATTTGTTCTTCTTGAAGCAAACTATGATCCGGAAATGCTGACAAGAAATCTTAATTATCCGTATCAGCTCCGTAAACGCATAAGCTCCGACCGAGGGCATCTCTCCAACGGCGACTGTGCGGCATTTGCGCGTGAGCTTGTAAAAAAAGGGACTGTTTCGATACTTCTCGGTCATCTCAGCAGAAATAACAACACACCGGAACTCGCACTAAAGACCGTTTCTGCCGCTTTGCAGGGATCCGGTGCGGTAATGGGCAGAGACTATGTTCTTGATGCAGCTGCTGTGACAGGAAACGGAAAGGCGATAGCCATATAATGGGATTTGAATTTTCCGATGACAACAAGCGCTATCACACGCTTTATTACCACAACCGTCACACCTACGGCGGCAGAGTTGTAAAAGCGGTCATTGATGCGGGATTTACCTGCCCGAATATAGACGGGACCAAAAGTCACGGCGGCTGCATTTTCTGTGACGGCGGCAGCGGATATTTCACTGCGGACAGCAGCATCTCCATAACAGAGCAGATAGAACGTGAAAAAGAACGTATTCACAGAAAATATCCCGATGCGCTGATAACAGCTTATTTTCAGGCTCACTCAAATACTTATGCGGACATTGATACGCTGGAGAAGAAATATCGTGAGGCTGTAAACTGCGGTGTTCACAGCATTGCTGTAGCAACACGTCCGGACTGCATCGACAAGGAAAGGATACAGCTTATAAAGTCGCTTGGGATCCCGGCGACAGTAGAGCTTGGATTGCAGACGATACACGACAGGACATCGTATGTTCTGAATACCTGTCACAGCTACTCGTCATTCTTGTCGGCAATGTTTCTTCTTAAAAAGTACGATGTCCGCACCTGCGTGCATATAATAAACGGATTGCCGGAAGAAACCGATGAAATGATGATACAGACCGCGCAGGCTGTGGGAAAACTGCGTCCCGACGGTATCAAGATACACCTCCTGCACGTAATAGACGGGACTTTTCTCCATGAGATGTACAAAAAGGGGCAGTATCACCCGATGGAAAAGCAGGATTATATCGAAACGGTTGTCCGCCAGCTCGAATATCTCCCTCCGGAAACAGTTATAGAACGCATTACCGGTGACGGAGATAAATCAAAGCTGATCGCACCTCTCTGGAGCAAAGATAAGATATCAGTCCTCGGAAGCATTGATAGACGCATGGCAGAACTCGATGTCTGCCAGGGTGACAGATTCGATGATCGCGCTTGAGAACGATGAGAGGTCGCTTGCGCTTGAGATTGGGGGAAACCTTTCTGAAGAAAGGTTCTCCCCCAAACCCCTTTCCAAAGACTTTTACTCGCTGACGCAGACCCGAAAGTCAGTGTTACTGTACAAAAATACAGCACCCCGATAAAAAATCAGAGTGCTGTTGTTTTTAGAGGTTCCCTTTAGTCATCAACTATTTGCTCATCATCATCGTCTGTATCAGGATCGACATCGATCTCCTGCCACTCCGCCGAAGCACATTCCTCTATTGCCTTTCTGAACCTTTCCGTAAACCCTTTGGAAAGCCGGAAGTGATTGTTGGAAAATGTGCGTATATACAGAACATCATCAGATTTCAGTAATATTGAATTCAAGTGTTTATCTGCCTTGACAGCCGCCGCATTCCCTAATCCGTTCCAGAATCCGGGAAGATACTCCGCACTGTCAGCTTCCGCAGCGATCATGTCATAAAGCTTTCTGAGGTCTTTTTCGTCATTGACCGTGACAAGATACGATTTTCCGTCGTCTTTATCAATTACACACTCCGCATAGGACAGTTTATCAAAATTCTTGCCTGCAAGATATTCACCGAGAGTTGAGTAGAATCGTATCTCAAAACCGTTCTTTTCTGCTACCGCACGCATTACGTCCTTGATATCTTCAAGTGTTATATTAAAGTACCAGCTGCGGAATCTGTCATCAATAAAGCATTTTCCGTCAGAACTCAGAGTTACATTGACAACAGTCCCGCCTTTCAGTATGGCTGTAAATCTTACCTCACCGTTTATCTCGAACTCTTCTGAATAATATGTGCTTCGCTCACCGTCTTCCGATCCGACCCACGATTCCGAGCCGTTCAGAGTGATCTTATCCGAGCCGTGCTTCCTGAAAAACTGTCCGATAAATTCGGGAGCTATATCCGCATATCTGACATTTGTATCAAATATCCTGTCTATAATGCTCCATGATTGAACTATATTATCAGCCGTTATTCCAAGACTGTCGGAAATGTCGCTGACTGTTGCCGGAGTTCCGACAATATACATCTTCTCAAATCCTTCAAACAGAGCATCTACATCTTCCCTGTTCATCTTATAGACACCGATGCTGTAAAGATCGGTCGCGTTTGTTTTCTCATTGAAGAACTCAATGTAACTGTTGAAAGAAACACCGCAGGAATTTTTATAAACCTGTATCCTGAACCTCGGATATATCCGCTGAGCATTATCTGTTATTTCAATATCGTCTGAATCAGCAGGTATTATTGCATCGCCTTCTTCGATAGGGTCAGAATCATCAGTTTCATCAGAGTCGTCACCTGCGTTGAAGAACACATCATAGTATCTCCACGATGAGCCGTTCGAGTAATGCTCCTTGTAGTTCCACTGCTTCGGCGGCTTAGCTTCGATATGCAGATTGATCACCGCTTCACCCGGTTCGGCACCGAATCCGTATTCGAGACTCTCAGCACTTCCAAGCTTGTGAACAAAGTCCTGAATGAATGTATATTCGTCATTATCAGGAGTGAAGCTGCTGTAACTGCCGGTAGAGTGTGAACCTGTAGGACAGTATTCGGCATAATTTGCCCAAAGATCATTGAAGGATACTCCGAAATTTTCATCGAATACTTCTCCCATAGTCTTACCTGCCGGAACATTCAGAACTATCGTATCGCCAGCAGGTGCGTCTTCTACAACATCAGAATCACTGTCGTCAACTATAGGTTCGTCTTCATCGCTGTCATCTTCCTTTTCGCTATCATCATCTACAATAATGGTTGCATCGTCGGCTGTTTGTGTGGTATCGGAAGATGTATTTTCAGATGAAGTGACCGACGGCTCGGTCTGAGCCGGCTCAGGAGATGTCTGTGTGACTGTCTCTGTTCCTGATGCAGAATCAATTATAACTGCTGCTGTATCGTCATTTGCGTCGGTATCCGCAGTATCGGTATCTGTCGCTGTACTTTCAGAGACTGTTGTATTTTCGGTAACTGTTGTATTTTCGGAAACATCATCTTCTGCAGTAATGACATTCTGTGTTACAGCTGATGCAGTTACTGTTACAAGAGGATCTGATACAGAAACTTTGTTATTGATAACAGCAGGTATGAGAACCGCGCTTCCGGCAGCGATAACGACCGCCGCTGCTGCTGCGAGATATCCTCTGTATCTGTATATTGCGGGTCGGTCGGTTTTTCTGATAAGGATTTCCATTCTGCTTTCAAATTCTTCGGAGAAAGAATATCCCGTATCGAATGCATCACGGAGTTCTTCCGAATATCTGGGCGTAAGAACTTCACCGAGTGCTTTTTTCAGTATATTATCCATATTTATCTCACTTTCTTTGCAGCCCTGTCAGACTTCGATGCCCTGTTCTTCGAGAATCGACCGGAGCTTTTTTCTTGCACGTTCAAGACGTTTTCTGACGGTAGCTTCCGACTCATTGAGTGAAGCGGCTATCTCTTTTTTGGACAATCCTGTCACATTCTCCATATACAGCACCTGAGCATAGATCTCCGGCAAAGAGCGGATAGCATCGAGTACACGTTCATATCCGATACCGGAAAGCACCTCGTCCGAAACATCTGATCTGTCATCGGGTATCTCGATATCCTCATCAAGCGGTATCTCATTTCTTCTGTTCTGTGCCCGAAGGATATCATACGAACAATTTTTTGTAACAACGCTGTAGTACGCAGCACGTTCCTGCGGACTCTTTTTTCTCAGCTTCTGGAAATGTTTTGCGATCGCGAAGAAAGCATTGCTCACCGCTTCCTCGGCATCGTGATAATTTCCTACGATGCTGTAGGAGAGAGCGATCATTTTTCCTCTGTACTTTTTGTAGGCATCTTCAAATGAAGCCTTGTCCTCAGGCTCATCAAGCATTGCCATATACAATGATAACATAATTATGCCGCACCTTTCAAATAAACTGCTATCTCTCTGAGGGCTTTGTTTTTTCCCTTCTGTAATATAAAACGTTTTTGCGGAATTATTTGTGACAGGATTTTTTTTTAATTTATAAAAAAAGCATACGATTATATACAGTCGTATGCTCATAGTGCTCAAAGGAGCGGAAAAATATTCTTATTGCGGCGAAGCAATCCGCCTTTCAGTAATGAGAGATAAGAGGGGTTCACTTTCTCTATTTCGCATTTTTTCAATTTCTGTAAATTTTCTCGGCAGCTGCTGTCTCGGAGTATATACGCGCATAGCTGTCATATCTCGACTGAGGTATCTTTCCGTCCGAGAGAGCTTCTGTAACTGAGCAGCCGCTCTCTTTCAGATGTGCGCAGTCTGCAAACCTGCATTTGCCTGCATAGGGTGCAAATTCACGAAAACACCCTGCAAGCTCTTCTTTAGGGATCCTGCCGTATCTCTCGATATCTACGGTGGAGAATCCCGGCGTATCCGCGATATATCCGCCTTCAAGCGGGTGAAGGCAGACTTCTCTTGTGGTATGTCTTCCTCTGCCGAGTTTTTTACTGATCTCTCCGGTCTCGGCGCACAGTTCCGGAAATATCCTGTTTATGAGGCTGGATTTTCCGACACCCGAATTTCCGATAAGCGCGGTAAGCTTTCCGGAAGCGTATTCCCTTATCTCCGAAGCGTCCGTATCCGGAGAAGTGAAGAAGCACTTGTATCCGGCACCTGTGTATATTCCGGCAAGCTCTGAGCTGTCCAGCATATCTGTTTTAGTGAATATGAGCACAGTTTCGATATCCTTGCTCTCAAAGACTGAGATAAGCTTGTCGATTAAATATGCATTCGGCGCAGGCTCACAGGAAGAGACTACGAGGAACACCGCATCGAGATTTGCAAGCGGCGGTCGTATAAGCAGATTCTTTCGTTCGCCTATGCTTTCTATCAGCGGTTCGGCATTTTCTTCAGCCGAGACTGTCACGATATCTCCCGCGCAGGGCGATACCGAGCGGTTACGGAATATTCCCCTCGCCTTGCAGGACAGGATACCTTCCTGCGTCTCGGTATAGTAGATGCCTCCTACCGCTCTGACGATCCTGCCTTCAAGCTTCATTATCAGCCCTCTGCAATGATATTTCCTGACGGATTTTCAGAGTTTTCCTCATTGTTCTCCCCGTTCTGATCGTCACCATTCACGTTTTCTTCGTTTTCGTTATCCTCATTCTCGGTATTATTACCTTCACTGCTGCTGCCTTCGTTATTTTCACCGGAATTTTCTTCTGTATTCTGATCTGCCGCAGATGCTGTGAGCAGCTGTTTGAATACCTTGCTGTTGAACGTATCGCCATAGTCCTTTGCAGGCGGATCCTGCGTGAAATCTACGATACAGCTGAAGAACGTAGCCTCCGCTCCGGTATCTATAGAGCGTACTCTTACGGCATACTCGTGAGTCTCGCTGTTGGTGAAGTTCCACTCAAAGCTCTCGATAAGGCTGAGATTCTTGATCTCGGTCATATTTTCCTGGAGAGTTCCGTCAATATAGTATTTGAACTCAAACTCGCCGTTTGCGGCACCCTTTATCGAGATCTTGATAGACGAGCTTCTTTCCTGCGCACCTCCGGTGCTTATTACTATCTCAACAACGGTATTCTTGTCAACTATCGTTGTAGGCTCGATATTCTGACGGATAACGTGTCCGGCTTCGATCTCGTTACTTGCCTCATAAAGCTCGGTAAGAAGGATATTGTACTCCTTAGCTCTCATCTCGGCGCTTGCCACCGAAAGCTTTACAAGCTGCGGCACAGCGGTAGTCTCGTTGCTCTGTCCGATACTCACTATGCAGCTGATCGTCGTGCCGACCTGGACCCATTCGCCTGCTGCCGGTGTTGTGCGGATAACGCAGTCCTTCTGGACAGAATCGTCCTCCGTCCATGTGATGTTGTATTTAAGATCCTGGCTGCTGAGCTTGTTGATGACATCATCTACATTCTTGCCGACGAAATCTCCGACCTCGATAAGTTTCGGACCGTTGCTCACAGTGACCTCTACATTCTGGTTCTTCTTTATAGAACGTCCGGGCATTACGCTCTGGTTTATCACGACATTTTTCGGATTATCCGAATCATATTTCAGAACAGGTGTGAAATTGAAGTCGCTGTATTCCTCCAGCACCTCGTCCCAAGTCATATTCAGCAGACTTGGCATCTTCACTTCCTCACCCGAAGATTTTTCGATTATATCAAAGTTCGTGGTAACTACCGAGAATATCAGCCACGCGGTCATTATTACGAACGCCGTTGCCAACGCGAACAGTATCGGCAGGACAGGAGAACGTCTTCTGCGCTCATAGTAAAACTCATCGTCGAAGTAGTCCTCATCGTCCTCGGCATCGTCATCAAAGCTGTCATCGCCCTCTTCAACGTCATCATCATCAAAAGAGCGTTTTTTCGGCTTATGTGGCTGATTCTGCGACTGCTGCTGTAAAGTCTCGGGCGTTACTTTATCGAAATATTTTGTTGAGCCGTCTGTGGAGAAGTATTTGTATTCAAAGACGATGCTCGGATTCTTTTTGAATTCCTCGATATCCTTTATCATTTCGCCGGCAGTCTGATAGCGCTTTGAAGGCTCCTTCTGCATGGCTTTTGTTGTGATCTCCTCAAGCCCCTCCGGGATAGAACTGTTTATCTCGGTCATTTTTTTCGGCTGAGTCTGCATATGTTTGAGTGCAATAGTGACCGGATTGTCACCGTCGAAAGGCTTTACGCCGGTCAGCATCTCATAGAGCATTACACCGACTGAGTAGATATCACTCTTCTCGTCGGTAACTTCTCCCCTTGCCTGCTCCGGGCTGATATAGTGAACAGAGCCTATCGCCTTTTCGGAGATAGTCTTGTCAGTCTCTCTGTTGAAATGCGCGATACCAAAATCCATGACCTTAATGGTTCCGTCAGCCATGAGCATTACATTCTGGGATTTGATGTCGCGGTGGACTATACCGCGGTCATGGGCATGCTGGAGCGCACGGAGTATCTGAGTTGTGAAATGAACGGCGTCCCTCCATTTGAGGACTCCCTGACGCTCGATGTACTCGGTCAGGGTGATGCCGTCTATATATTCCATTACGATGTACTGGATCTTATCGGTAAATCCTACATCATAGATCTTTACTATGTTCTTGTGAGAAAGAAGAGCGATCGCTTTCGATTCATTACGGAAACGTCGGAGAAAATCCTCACTCTTCGCAAATTCATTCTTCAGTATCTTCACAGCGACCGTACGATTTTCCATAAGGTCGGTCGCTTTATATATATCCGCCATTCCGCCTACGCCGATAAGCTCGGTAAGTTCATAGCGGTTGTCAAGCTTCTTTCCTATATTTTTGTCCATTAAGCTCAGTTCCTTTCAGAGGACAGTACGCATTGTTTTTTTTGAATATGTGCGTGCAAAGGCATCACCAGCTCTTTATACGGAAATGCCTGTAACTTATCTCTTTATCTGTCTTATGGGGTTTTCAGAGGTTCCCTTATACTTCAACTACCGCTACGGTGACATTATCTCTTCCGCCGTTTCCGAGCGCGTAGTCTATAAGCAGATCGCAAGCCTTTGATGTAGGATTGTTCACTATTATCTCCGCGATCTCCGCATCATCGCCGTATGCATGAAGACCGTCAGACGAGAACAGAAGGAAATTTCCCTCCTCAAGATCTATCTCAAAATAATCGGGGGTTATATTGCGCTCGGCACCGACAGCGCGGGTAATACGGTTTCTGTCCGGGTGGATACGGCTCTCTTCCTCAGTGATCTCGCCGCGCTCAACGAGCTTTCTTACATAAGTATGGTCTTTTGTTATCTGCTGTATGCTGTCATCGAAAATGTGATACGCTCTGCTGTCGCCCACATTTATTATGTACGCTCTGCCGTCATATACGATACCGGCTACGCAGGTGGTTCCCATGCCGAACTTATCCGCTTCTCTCGAAGCTCTGTCGAATACGAGGCTGTTTGCAGCCGTGACTGATGTAATAAGCAGATTTCTGATGAAATTCCGGTTTATATTTCCCCGGAAACCTTTTCTTATCCTGTCTGACATGAACTCCACAGTCATATCGCTTGCGACGCTTCCGGCGTTCTCACCGCCCATACCGTCACACAGGATCACAGCAACAGCGTCTTCCTCAAGAATTTCAGTCCACACTCTGTCCTGATTCTCGCTACGCTTGAGTCCTATATCTGTTCTGGAAAAGCATTTCATAGCCGTCCCTCTTTTCTTCGATTCTCTCCCGATACCGCTGTCATTTTACAGGACCGGACGGTATCTGCGCAGATCATTTTTCGCGTACAGCTAATAGCATATTGATCTCTATCTTATCTATTATACACTTTTTTTTCAAATAAATCAACTGTTAAATGGTTACAAAATTATTACGATTCGGTTACAAATTACCGTTTTATCGACAAACCGCGTCATTTTCCGGCGCTGTCACGTCTGAGCTGTCCGCAGGCTGCATTTATATCGGCTCCGAGAGTGCGCCTTACGGTTGCGTTTATACCGCTGTCCGTGAGGAATTTCTGAAATTCCCGGACCTTTGAGCTTTTGCGGTACTCACGCTCACGTATCTCATTCACGGGTATAAGGTTCACATGACACGGTGAGAGCGGCCGCAGAAGCTTTACAAGTTCCTTCGCCGTTTCTTTATCATCGTTTACCCCGTCGATCAGCGCAAACTCAAAACTTATGCGTCTGCCGGTCTGTGCAAAGTAATATTTGCAGGCTTCTGTAAGTTCCGTCGTATCATACCGTCTGTTTATCGGCATTATCGCATTGCGCTTTTCATCGGTTGGAGCGTGCAGCGATACCGAAAGCGTCAGCCCGGTCTTCATATCCGCAAGCTCCCTTATACGCGGAACGATCCCGCAGGTCGAAAGAGATACGTGCCTGAGACTCATATTCTTCCCCTTTTCGGACGACAGCAGCCCGAGAAATGTCATCACATTATCAAAATTATCCAGAGGCTCGCCTATTCCCATAAGCACAAGGCTTTCGACCTTTCTGCCGCTGTCACGCTCAGTTTCATAGATCTGGAGAAGCATTTCCGAAGGCAGAAGATCCCGGACAAACCCAGCTTTTGTTGATGCACAGAAGCTGCACCCCATTTTACAGCCGACCTGAGAGGAGATGCAGATGCTGTTTCCGTGCTTATAGCTCATAAGAACTGTCTCCGCACGCTCGCCGTCCGGAAATTCATACAGATACTTTATCGTACCGTCAAGCTCAGATTCAAGCTTACGTATGATCTTCAGCCTTTTTATCTCATACTCTTCACCGAGCCGTTCTATGAGACTTTTCGGAAGATCCGAACATTCCGCGAAAGACACGGCTCGCTTATCGTGCAGCCAGCTGTAAAGCTGTCCGGCGCGGAATTTTTTCTCTCCGAGCGAAGTCAGCTCAGTTTCAAGCACGGAAAGAGTCATTGAAAGTATATCTTTTTTACCCATCATGTTTTTTAAAGAAATGTCTTAAAGACAGGATCCCCACAGGGAGGAAATATGCACACCAACATTCGAGCACTATCACTCCGGCAATGCTGCTGCCGCCGTCTGCCATACCGGAAAATAACCCCGTCATGGGCATTATCAGACAGCTGAAGAAAAATACCCCATGTATCATCATAAGAGCTCTCAGCCACTTGTCCGCCTTGTCCCTGACTCTGACAGCAAGTCCCGTAAAGAACGTTGAAAGCGCCATTATCCCATAGCCCAGCAAATCTAAGCTGAAAAAAAGTCCTCCGCGCTTATAGTCGAGTATTTTCAAGGCTTCTTCGCTCAGCCCGTCGAGCCGCACAGCAGTAAGCTGTGTGAAATAAACGATCATCACGAGCATCGCGTATATCGCCGAGAAAATGACTCCCAGAAGTGCAGCAGCGCTGTTATGCCCTCTTCTCTCGTGGTAGAATCCCACTGTCATCATTATAAAGCCGATCGGAAGTATAAGGCATACAAAATAACTTCCGAATTCAAAGCCAACCGCCATACACACCGCAAAAAACAGTACAGTGACGCACACTGTCGCAGCACCGATGCAGGCTGTCAGTTTATTCATAAGGATATCATCTCCGTTTTTCCGGTCCGAACTGTGACGGACGGGAATTATTCTTTCTCAAACAGTGCGGTGAAAAAGCCGTCGCCGCCGGACTGATCCGGGAATGTGTTTTTCATCTCTCTAAGCCTGAAACCGGGATTTTCCGCCGCAAACGAATTCACAACATTCTCGTTTTCATCGGGAAACAGAGTGCAGGTGGAGTACACCAGTCTGCCGCCGTTCCTCACATAATTCTTTGCGTTATCGAGTATCTTTTTCTGTATTTCAGGAAGATCTTTCAGGTCGTCTTTCTTCTTGTACTTTATCTCCGGCTTACGGCGTATCACACCGAGTCCTGAGCATGGCACATCGCACAGCACTCTGTCCGCAGGAGGGATATCCGCTCTGAATACCGAAGCGTCCCCGACATAAGCTTCAACGATATCCGTTCCGAGCCGCTGCGCACCGTTCTGTATAAGCTTCACCCTGCTTTCATACAGGTCAAAGGAGAAGCTCTTTCCTTTGTTGTTCATAAGCTCCGCAAGCGTAAAGCTTTTCCCTCCCGGAGCAGCACACAGATCAATTACCGTGTCTCCCTCATGCGGTGCAAGCAGTTCGCAGCACTTCTGCGAGGAGATATCCTGAACATGGAACAGTCCGTTACGGTAAGCGCGGAGTTCCTCGATACTGCCGGGATTCTCAAGCAGCAGGCAATTGCCGCTTCCGTTATATCTGTCGGCACGCACGTTATCTTCCGCAAGCTCGTATATGAGATCGTCCGCGTCGCACACAAGCGTGTTCACACGCGCATACACCGGAGGTCTGCCGAGGGAGGCTTCAAGCATTTTTTCAGTCGTTTCGATGCCGTATGCCTTTTCCCACATCTTTACTATCCACTTTGCGCAGGAAAACTTTACGGAAAGCTCTCCGAGCCTGTCGAGCCCGGAATAGCCGATCGTTTTTCCGCCGCGAATGAATGCACGCAGTACGGCGTTGATATAGCCTTTCGAGTTATGTCCGGCAAGACTCACCGTTTCGTTCACTGCGGCGCTTTCTGGAATATCCATATACATCAGCTGATAGATGCCCATTCTGAGCAGCTGCAATGTGTCCTTCTCTATTCTGTCGAACTCTACCGATGAATGATGCCTTATGATGTGATCGAGAGTCATTCTGCGCTCGGTAACACCATAGAAAAGCGCTGATATGAATGCTTTGTCCTTTGCGGAACCGCGCGATACCGCGGCGTTCAGCGCGATATTTGAGTATGCACCCTGAGTTTCGGCTTTCATCAGCAGGTCAAGCACCTGTTCACGTCCGTTCATAGGTCATTCACCGAAAACTGTTCCGGCGGGGACTTTCTTTCCGCGAAGATATTCCTCGGAGGTCATTCTTCTGCTGCCCTCCGCCTGAACATCTGTGAGCCGGAGTATATATCCTCCGCAGGAAACACCCAGTCTGTCGTCCGCGGCGGTTCCGGCAGGTACGTCTGTCTTTATGTCGGTCTTTTCCGCAAAATACACCTTGAACCGCTTGTCAGAAAGCGTTGTAAATGCACAGGGACTCGATGACATTCCCCTTATCAGATCATACACCTTATTTATCGGTTCAGAGAAATCTATCCGGCACATTTCCTTTGTTATCATGGAAGCATAGCAGGTATTCTCATCGGTCTGCGGGATACGCGGAGCCGTGCCGTCCGCAACTTTTTCAAGCGTTTCAACGATCAGCCGCGCCCCCATCTCAGATAGCCTGTCATGAAGCTCAGATGCGGTCATTCTCTCATCAATGGCTGTCTTGTCGGTCAGTATCATATCTCCTGTGTCAAGACCCTCAGCCATATACATTGTGGTAACTCCCGATTCCTTCTCTCCATTGATTATACAGTGCTGTATCGGAGCAGCTCCTCTGTAACGCGGAAGAAGCGATGCATGGACATTGATGCAGCCGTACTTCGGGATATCAAGAACTTCTTTCGGAAGTATCTGACCGTAAGCTACCACAACGATGCAGTCGGGAGCAATGCTTTCAAGGGTATCTACAGCCCCGGCTGCGTCCTCGCTCTTGTTCCTGCGGAGTGACTGGGGCTGATATACAGGGATATCATGCTTTACGGCGCATTCCTTCACCGGTGTGAACATCACCTTATGTCCTCTGTTCTTCGGCTTGTCCGGCTGTGTGAAAACCGCGGCTATATCATGACCGGCTTTTATGAGCGATTCAAGACAGGGGACCGCAAAATCGGGAGTTCCCATAAAAACAATCTTCATAGTGATCTGTCACCTCAGCGTTTTTTCTTCTTTCCGTCCTCTTCTTCTTCGACATCGACCATTTCGTCTGCAAGATCTGTGAAAAGGATCCCATTCAGATGATCTATCTCATGGCAGAGAGCTCTTGCGAGAAGTTCTGTTCCCTCTACTTTGAATTCCTTCCCGTAGCGGTTGAATGCCGTTACTTTCACCTTTGCGGGACGTTCTACATATCCCCACTGGTTCGGCGATGAAAGACAGCCTTCGATTTCACGCTGCTTGCCCTTCATTGACGTGATGACAGGGTTTATCAGTTCTATGGGGCCTTCTCCGACATCTATAACAACGACTCTGCGGAGTATTCCGATCTGCGGTGCCGCAAGTCCGACGCCGTCCGACTGCTTCATTGTCTCGTACATATCGTCGAGCATCACCCACAGCTTGTCATTGAATTCCGTCACCTCACGGCATTTCTTTCTGAGTCTCTCGTCCCCGAATTTTACTATGTTTCTCAGTGCCATTTTATGTTTCCTTTCTTTATACAGATATTATTTTTCACACTATCTCCCCGTTGAAATCCGCATAGAAGCTCACATTTCTGAACTCGCGCAGCTTGTATGCTTCAAGCATCACTAACCTCAGCATACTGCGGAAAGCCTTGTTATTGCGGCATTTCATTATTATTTTTGCGCGATAGCTCCCGTTTATCCGTCCGCCGGAGGTGGGACCGAGGATTATTACCGGCATCGAGCTGCCCTGCTTTTCAGTCTGATCTTTCAGCAGATCACGGAATTTCATTGCAGCAGCCGCAGTCTCTTTCTCATCGGAAGATGAGAACGCGATCATGCACAGATCACAGAACGGCGGGAATATCAGAGTTCTTCGTATCTCGGACTCCTGCTCATAAAAACCTTTATAATCCTGCTTTGCCGCAAGCTCCAGAACGTAGTGTTCAGGAGAAAAAGTCTGTAGATACGCTACTCCCTTTTTTTCACCGCGTCCCGAACGTCCCACCACCTGCGTTATGAGCGAGAATGTCTTCTCATACCCCAGATAATCCCCCGCATAAAGCGAGCGGTCGATAAGAAGAACTCCCACAAGCGTGACATTCTCAAAGTTCAGTCCTTTGGCTATCATCTGTGTTCCGACCATTATGTCATATTCGTTGTTTGCAAATTCGGCGAACCGCTTTTCATACGAATATTTTGACATGGTTGTATCGGCGTCCATACGAAGCACCCTTGCTTCGGGGAAATGCTGTTTTATCTCGTCCTCAATACGCTGAGTTCCCGTACCGGAAGAATATATGAATCTGCTGCCGCACTTCGGGCAGGAATCAGGCATATCCCGCCGGTACCCGCAGTAATGGCAGATCAGGCTGTTGTTTATTTTATGATAAGTCAGCGGTATGCTGCAATTCGGACATTCTCCAACAGTTCCGCAGCTTATGCAGTGAATGTAGGTGTGATATCCGCGTCTGTTCAGCAGAAGCATCGACTGCTCGCCCCTGTCGAGGTTAAGCGCAAGGCGGTCAAGGAGTTCCGCACTGAAATTCGAGCGGTTTCCCTTTTCGGCTTCGACGCGCATATCGATCATCTTAACTTCCGGCAAAACAGCGTGACTGTAGCGTTCATTCATCTCGAACAGGGCGTATCTGCCTTCAAGAGCGTTATGATAGCTCTCGAAAGAGGGAGTCGCCGAAGCAAGAAGCAGGAGCGCCTTGTGCCGGAAGCATCTCTGTTTTGCAATGTCACGAGCGTGATAGCGCGGCGACATATCCGATTTATATGTATGCTCGCCCTCTTCGTCGATGACGATTATACCGATGTTTTCAAGCGGAGCAAATACCGCGCTCCTTGTACCGATCACTATACGCGCTTCGCCTGAACGGATACGCTTGTATTCATCAGCACGGCTGCCGAGGGACAGTCCGCTGTGGATTATAGCTACCGTGCTGCCGAACAGGCTGCGGAACTTACCGACCGTCTGCGGTGTGAGCGCTATCTCCGGAACGAGCAGTATGGCGGTCTTTCCGCTGTCACGACATTTTTCTATAAGTTTTATGAACACCGAGGTCTTGCCGCTTCCGGTAACACCGTGGAGAAGCGCACATCTCGGCTCATCGTTCTCCATAAGTTCAAGCAGTCCGTCGAAGGTACGCTGCTGCAGCGGAGAAAATACGATATCCGAGAGCTTTTCGGTGATCTCCGCGTTTACACTGTCCGATCGTGATATCTCGGTATCGTAGATAATGACCGCTCCCTTTTCCGCAAGTTTTTTTATAACGGAATCAGTCACTCCGCAAAGATAGCATATCTCTTTCAGCGATGCCGTTCCGACCTCAGATAAGGTTTCGAGAACAGCCGTCTGTTTCGGTGAAAGTTTTAAATTTTCGGGGAACTCCTCAGCGATCTGCACTGTCTTTTCCACAGCGTCACCGACGCGCCTTTTCGCACTTTCGTGCAGCATGACTATACGCTTTTCGGAAAGCGATCTCACAGTCTCAGCATTTTCAGGCAATAAAATTGTCTCTTCAAGCTCCTTCTCCGTTGCGCATAATGCAAGCTTCTCCGCAAGCGCAGTCTCGGCTTCCGTCAGCTCACCGTCAGCCTGTGCAAGCCTTGCACGGCTCAGGTTAAAGGAATGTTTCTCATTTATATATACCGCAAGCCCCGGCGGAAGCATCGTTCTTATCGCGTCGTAATATGTACAAAATGTGCTTTCCCGCATATATCCGGCAAGTTCAAGCATTTCAGGATTGATAAAGCTCTCGCAGTCGGCTGCTGCGGATATGCTTTTGATCCTGCCGGAAGGACATTCCGCAGTAATCCCGAAAACCACTCCGACACGATGTTTATCGGCTCTTCCGAACGGAACGATGACTCTCATTCCCGGCCGAATATCAAGTTCCGGCGGTATCGAGTATGTAAAAAGCGAATCGAAGGAAGAAGCTGTCTTTTCAACAGCAACAAGTGCATACTTTGCACTTTCAGCGCCGTTCATGCTCATTCGGCGAGCAGCCCCTCAACAACGCCCGGACGGTTCTCCCTGCGGCACTTTTCCGCACGCACGACCGCCAGAAAATCATCTACCGCATCTTCAAGAGCCGCATTTGTTACGAGATAATCATAATTATGAGCAAAACCGAGTTCTTTGCGTGCAGTTTCAAGACGCTTTTTTATCACATCTTCCGTCTCGGTTCCGCGCTTGTGGAGCCTGCGGTCAAGTTCAGCAAAAGAAGGAGGCAGTATGAACACCATAGTGCAGTCCGGAAAGATCTTTTTTACATTAGCAGCACCCTCGATCTCTATCTTCAGGATAACGTCCTTTCCTGCTTCGAGCATATCCTCAACGGCTTTTTTCGGCGTGCCGTAATAATTTCCGCAGTATTCGGTATATTCGAGCAGCTCACCTTTATTTATCATATTCTCGAACTGTTCACGGCTTTTGAAATAATAGCTTACTCCGTCTGTCTCACCCGGACGCATTGCGCGCGATGTTGCCGATACAGAGTAGAACAGATTATCGTTTTTCTTTAAAGCCTGTTCAAGTATCGAGTCTTTTCCGCAGCCGGCAGGTGCCGATACGACTATAAGAATACCTTTTGCCATAAATTCGCCCTCCGTTATTACTTTATACCAATTTTCCTGTATCGCAGATTTATGAACATCACACATCTATGGTATCGGAACTCTTTGCGGACATTACGATATGACCGCTGTCCATTACAATGACAGTCTTGGTCTTCTTGCCGCAGGTCGCGTCGATCGCTGTATTCTTGTCCTTTGCGGCGGAAACTATGCGCTTTGCGGGGGCGGAATCCGCACCTATAACCGCAACGATCCTGTCACTGTTTATCCTGTTTCCGTATCCTACGTCAATGAGCTTCAATACCTGTCACCGCCTTTCATGTCAGCTGACCGTACAGCACGCCGGAAAAATCCGGCTGATGCACAGTTCAGCAATTATATTATTATACCATTTATTATATAAAAAATCAATACCTATCGTTATTAAGACAACACTTCGGGACATGATCTGAGCATTTCACGGTACAGCCTGCCGACCGGCAGTCCCATAACGTTGTAGTAATCCCCTGTTATGCCGCTGACGAGCAGCGCGCCGATGCCCTGTATCCCATAAGCTCCGGCTTTATCGAAGGGTTCACCCGATTTAATATAATCCGTGATCTGCTGTTCAGAAAGCTCAAAAAAGCGAACTTTTGTTTCCTCAAAAAATGCTTTGTTCACATCTTTCTTGATTACGCACACACCGGTAAATACACTGTGCGGACGGCCGGAGAGCAGTTTCAGCATTCTTTCTGCATCAGAAGCATCTTTCGGTTTTCCGAGTATCTCATTATCCACCGAGACTACAGTATCAGCGCCTATCACTACCGCATCGGGGTACTCCGAAACGACCTCGGCTGCCTTATGTCTTGCAAGCTCACAGACATACTCACCGATCGGAAGAGAAAGGTCAGCTTTTTCTTCACCTACTGCCGGAACCGTAATGAAATCCTTTGTTATAAGAGAGAGAAGCTCGTTTCTCCTCGGAGACTTGCTTGCAAGGATAAGCATTTTCATCGCCTCGTACTGTAAATTTTCATTATATTGTACCACATTTTCTCCGATATGTCAACATATTGTGTTACGATTATGCGGACTCATTTTTCCTAAATATGGTCGAAAACACTTGACGGTTCGGGATAAATATGGTAAAATATAGGCTATACCGCACAAAGAGAGTGCGGTGATTGCGCCGTCAGATTATCCGTAAGATCGTACAGAAATGACGCATGGCTTTTGAAGGTTTCTCTTTTGCGCTGCTTCGTGCAGCGGTGCGCGCCCTTGGAAACCTTCTGAACGACTTCCTGTCGTTGCTGGCGCAGGTCAAGGAATTTCTGTGCAAGATGACGGTATAATCTGCAAGCAAGCGATGTGCGTCTGTTTGTGCGGTATTACATACAGGGTAATGTTTAATATGTAAGAAGGTGTATGCGGTGAAAAAGCTGATAGTTATTGAAGGTCTGGACGGAAGCGGAAAGACCACACAGCTCGGACTTCTGAAAAGAAAGCTGGAAAACGCACGCTTCATTACATTTCCATACTACGATACCGACAGCGGAAGGATAATCAGTTCTTACCTCAAAGGCGATTTCAGAGAATCCGACCCATCTGTGAGCGCTTATTCCGCAAGCATTATGTACGCTGTTGACCGCTACACGAGCTTCAAAACACACTGGCAGCCGCTCTACGAAAGCGGCGTACCGCTGATCTCCGCAAGATATGTCTCCTCAAATGCCGTCTATCAGATGACAAAGCTCGATAAGAGCCTCTGGGACGGATACCTTGAATGGCTGTGTGACCTCGAATATGATAAACTCGGTATGCCAAAGCCGGACATGACGATATTCCTCGATATGCCTACCGAGATCTCCCAGAAACTTCTGCTCGGCCGCTACGGAGGAGACGAGTCAAAGAAGGATATACATGAGAGAGATACTGCTTTTCTTGCAAAATGCCGCGAAGCAGCGCTTTATACTGCGGAAAGATACGGCTGGAAGATCATTGACTGTCAGAAAAACGGTGAACCGAGAGCCATATCGGATATCAATGCCGAACTTATCGGAATAATAAAAGACTGCATTCACCGCTCATAAAAATGTACACATATGAAAGGAAGATAACAATGGTACTTGTATTTCTTGCAAACGGTTTTGAGGAAACTGAGGCTGTCGCTCCTATCGATATACTCAGAAGAAACGGACAGAAGGTCGTTACTGTCGGCATCGGTGAGGACGTCATCACCAGTTCGCACGGTATTACCGTAGTGCCTGATGTTACAGAAATAGATATTGCAATGAGCAGTGAGATAGATATGATCGTACTGCCGGGAGGAATGCCCGGTACACTGAACCTCGAAAAATCCCGGACAGTGCAGGACGCTATCGACTACTGCGCACAGAACGGAAAATACATTGCCGCTATCTGCGCTGCGCCTTCTGTTCTTGGCAGGAAGGGACTGCTGAAAGGAAAAAAGGCTACCTGCTTTCCGGGATTTGAGGATTTCCTCGAAGGTGCCGAATTCACCGGAGCTCCCGTAGAACATGACGGAAATATCATTACCGCAAGAGGTGCCGGAGTTGCCATAGAATTCGGGCTGAAACTCGCAGAGCTGCTCTCGGACAAGGCTGCTTCGGACAAGATAAAGGAAGCTATGCGCTGTGTCGGAGCTTAAAAAACAGCTTCGGCATGATATGACCGCTCTCAGGCGGAGTATGTCAGAAAATGTCAGGAAAGAATACGACGAAAAAATATATAATAATCTTGTCGCTCTGCCGCAGATAAAGAACTGCGGAACATTCCTCGTTTATGCGTCATCGGATATCGAGGTCGATACAAGACGTTTCATTTCGGATATGCTCGGTGATGGAAAGACAGTCGCAGTACCGTTATGTATGGGGAAGAAAATGACATTCCTGCGTATCGGCTCTCCTGCCGGACTCAGAAAAGGAAGTTTCGGAGTTGACGAACCCAGCGGCGGTGAAGAGATTGTCTCATTCGGAGATACGGTCTGCATCGTTCCCGGACTGAGATTCGACAGAAACGGTTTCCGGCTCGGCTGGGGCGGAGGATTCTACGACAGATTCCTGAAAGATTATACGGGATTTTCTGTCGGCATCTGCTACGGGATATGCTGCGGTGAAGTCCCGACAGATGAATTTGATATAAAGACAGATGTTGTTGTTACCGAAAACGGAATATACAGATAACGGACAAAAGAGGTGAACCCGGTTGGACGAGAACGAAGAAAAGGAATATAACGATATAGAAAGCCTTGCGGCATATCTGCACAGCGGAAAGATGCAGGCAGCGGCAGCCGGGAAAGATCCTCAGAAAAACCCGGATACCGACAGCGAAGTGTATTCCGGCAGTGAGGACAGAGAGCTCGAAAATGTCCTCTACACTAACGAAAGCAGAAGAAAAAAGAAGAGCAGAAGATCTTCTCAGTTCAGGACACACGAAGATACAGTGTCACAGGCTCCGGAAGC
Source organism: uncultured Clostridia bacterium (assembly GCA_946617595.1). Taxonomy (GTDB): domain Bacteria; phylum Bacillota; class Clostridia; order Oscillospirales; family Ruminococcaceae; genus Ruminiclostridium_E. The sequence continues at coordinate 8,944 of CAMOKN010000237.1, read as the reverse complement.
CAATGTCGGATCACTTGAAGAGATCCTTACATTCGGTGAAACGGTAGTTGAGCCGAAAGAAACATATAACGAACAGCCTGACGATAATAGCGGCATTCCTACCGCTCCTGTGACAGCAGAACCGGTGCATCAGGAAGAAATTCCCGTTTATGATGAGCCGGAATATGACGAACAGATCTCTCAGCCTTCTCATTCCACAAAGAAAAGACGTACATCAAGAAACGGATCGCTCCGCAGAAAAAGTGTCGGTGCAGATGCTTCTGCCGGAATAACATCACTTGCTGAAAGTCTCTCGGAATCGCTGGAAGAAAAAGCTGCCGAACTTGCGGAACAGCAGAAGGACGCTCTCCCGCCGGAAGATACTCCTGAGGTGTTCGATATACCTGAGGGCAGCGAGCAGGAAGAAGAATTCGACAAGACCGCAACACGGCTTATGAACGCGGTGAACGATCCGCAGTCACGTAACGCTCCGATGCGTGAGGAAATGGAAGCCGAACGTGAGGAGATACACGAGGAAAAAGTCGCGGCTGCACGCCTGAGACGAGGTTATGAACGCCAGAAGCAGAGTACACGTACTCTCGCTTATATCCTTATCGCACTTGTGCTCTGCGCCGGAATACTCGGTGCGGCTGCATTCGCTTCGTCATATGCTGTGCGCTGGGCGCTGGATTTCACCGGTGTAGGTTCGACGGAGTTCCAGATAGATGTTGAGATCCCTGATGATGCGGATATAGAGACAGTTGCGGCTATCCTTGCAGAGAACAATATAATACAGGACGCGAAGTTCTTCAAGTTCTTTGCCGGTATTTATGACAAAATAAAATCCGACACCAATAATACCGATTTCATAGGCGGAAAATACTCACTCAGTTCAACTATGTCATACAGCACGCTGCTGAAGATGCTAAGAACTGAAAGTACCGTGAAGAAAACGGTCGATGTGCGTATAACCGAGGGTATGACTGCACGCGAGATCGGCGTGCTTCTTGAAGAATACAACGTATGCTTCGCAGAGGATTTTGAAAAATACTATAAGAATATTCAGAACGTCTATGATTTTGAGCGCAGGATAAAGGAAAGTCCCGATAAGCTGTATCAGCTTGAAGGATATCTGTTCCCCGATACTTATCAGTTCTATGTGGTGAATCAGATGGAGAACGGCGGCAAGGCAGGAAGAAACGAGACTGACGAAGAAGCCTACGAGAAAATGAGAAAGGCTTCGGAGGAGAACGCGAAGGCTGCGGCAAAGAAGATGTACTCGAACTTCAATGAGAAGATCACAAAGCGTATGTATAAGAAAATGGGCGAGATGAATATGACGCTCGATGAGGTCATCACACTCGCTTCTATGGTGCAGAAAGAAGCCGCTTATGTCGAAGATATGCAGTATGTTGCAAGCGTTTTCCTCAACAGAATACGAAATTCGGCTTCTTATCCGTTCTTGCAGTCGGACGTTACCGTTCTGTATGCAGAAAACGAGATAAAGCCTTATTTCAGCGGTTCTGAAGCTGAAAAAACGCGCTTGTGCAACGCCTACAACACTTACGTATGCGAAGGCATACCTGCGGGACCTGTCTGCAATCCGGGTGTTGATGCAATAAACGCTGTGCTGTTCAATATTGATACTCCGTACTTCTACTTCTGTGCCAATGAAGAAACGGGCGAGATATTCTATGCGCAGACTCAGGAAGAACATGAGCAGAATCTTATCCTTGCCGGACTCAGAGGCGGGGAAAGTACCGTAAATGAAGGCGGGGAGAGTGGAACATTTGAGTAATATGCCGGAGCTTCTGTCTCCTGCCGGAGAGCGGGAATGTCTTGAAGCCGCTGTGGATTTCGGCTGTGACGCTGTATATATCGGCGGTCAGAGCTTCGGAATGAGAGCCGGTCCCAAGAACTTTACCGCGGAAGAGCTTGCAGATGCCGTAAAGTATGCCCACGGCGGCGGAGCAAAGGTATATCTTACCTGCAATACCGTCCCCACAAACTCAGAAGCACGCGATTATCCGAAATTCATAGCCGAGGCTGCTGAAACGGGAATAGATGCCGTTATCATCGCCGATCTCGGGGTCATGGCTATGACAAAAAAGTACGCTCCGGATCTTGATATACACATGTCAACGCAGGTCGGGATAATGAATCACGAGACGGCGAACGAGCTGTACCGGCTCGGTGCGAAACGTGTTGTTCTTGCAAGAGAAGTCGGGATAAGGGATATAGCGGAAATACGCAGAAATATCCCGTCGGATATGGAGATAGAAGTATTCTGTCACGGGGCTATGTGCGTGTCATTCTCGGGGCGCTGCCTGCTGTCAAAATATCTTACGGGACGCGATGCCAACAGAGGTGAATGTGCTCAGCCGTGCCGCTGGAAATATTTTCTCACAGAAGAGACACGTCCCGGTGAGCAATACGAGATCACCGAGGATAACAAGGGGACTTTCATACTTAACGCAAAGGATCTCTGCATGATAGATCACATAGACGATCTGCTTGAAGCCGGCGTTTCAAGCTTCAAAATCGAAGGCAGAGCAAAATCCGCATACTACACAGCAGTAGTAACTAATGCATATAAAAAGGCACTTGAATTTGCGCTTTCCGGAAAGGCTCTTCCCGAAAGCATAAAAGAGGAAGTATATAAGGTGAGCCACCGTCCCTACTGCACGGGATTTTTCTACGATCATTCCGATGCCGAACAATTCTACCCGAGCAGCGGATATTTCAGGGACTACAATTTTGCGGGAGTTGTTGACGGGTACGAAAACGGTAATCTCACAGTCATTCAGCGCAATTATTTCACTCTGGAAGATGAATTCGAGATCCTCCCCCCGAAAGGTGAGCCGGCAGTTTTCAAGCCCACAGAAATGTTCAACAGCAACGGAGAAAGTGTCTCTGTTGCCAATCACGCCATGGAAAAACTCATCCTCCCCTCCCCCGTACCATTCCCGCCCAAGTCTGTCATAAGAACAAAGAAACATTGAGATCTGCCGCTTCGCTTGAGAGATTTTGAGAAGTCGCTTCGCTTGAGAGGTTTTGAGAAGTCGCTTCGCTTGAGAGGTTTTGAGAAGTCGCTTCGCTTGAGACTGGGGGAAACCTTTTGTGAACAAAAGGTTATCCCCCAGACCCCTTTCCAAAAAACTTTACATGCTTCGCGTTTAAACTCCGTAGTTTTCTGCGCATTTTATACAGCAGCGAACAGGACAATTGATATAGTCTGCATTATATATTTTGAAGCGGAACGTTCTCTTGATGCATCTGGAGCGGAACGGAAGCACAGACATTTCGACAGGAAGAAGACATGGAACTTACAAATATAGGAACTGTAAAAGAACTGCTTGCAAAAAACGGGTTCTCATTTTCAAAATCACTCGGTCAGAACTTTCTGATAAATCCGTCTGTATGCCCTAAGATAGCTGAAATGGGCGGCTGCCGCAAGGGTTCGGCTGCAATAGAGATCGGAACAGGCATCGGTGTCCTTACAAAAGAACTCGCACTCAGATGCGACAAGGTGATCGCCGTAGAGATCGATGAACGTCTAAGACCTGTGCTGGACGAGACTCTTGCCGGATTTGACAACATCGAGATAATCTTTGCGGATATTCTCAAAACCGATGTAAAAAAACTGATAAGCGAGAAGCTGACGGGATACGGTGACATCTTTATATGCGCTAACCTTCCGTATTACATAACCTCTCCTGTAATAATGAAGCTGCTCGAAGATCGGCTCCCTATAAAAGCTGTTACCGTTATGGTGCAGAAAGAAGCTGCCGACCGCATATGCGCGGATATGGGCACAAGAGAGTGCGGCGCAGTGACCGCTGCCGTAAATTATTACAGCAGCCCGGAAATGCTGTTCAGAGTCAACCGCGGCTGCTTTATGCCGCAGCCTAATGTTGACAGCGCTGTTATCAGGCTCGATATCAACGATAAACCAAGATACGATGTCGGGGACGAAAAACTGTTTTTCAGAATAATAAGAGCTGCATTTTCCCAGCGTAGAAAACAGATGCTGAATCCACTCAGCACAGCTCTCGGCACTGATAAAGAACGATTGTCGGAGATTTTCGATAAATGCGGCATAAAGCGGAATGCCCGCCCTGAAGAACTTAAAATGGAAGAATTTGCCGCTCTTTGTCGGAGTATTTCGGCAGAAATATAAACACTATACTTTTTTCGACGTCATTTTCGTTTCAAATGTGTTATTATAGCACTAAAACGAAAGGATGTTGAAAATGGAAAGAAGCATACTCTCAGAAAATGGTTCCCGAAAACGGGACATAAGCATGATAAAAGGGATAGCACTCAGCCTTGCAGGTCTGGTATTGGCACTGACAAGGCTGTTCGGCTGTCCCTCTCCTTTTGCCGCAGCTTCACTCTGCGCACTGAACGGTTTTGAGTGCATTTTCCTGTTCGTCGGCGCTGCGGCAGGATATGTGATAAACGGCGGCATTGAGCTGTGTATCCCCTACATAGCCGCTATGGGTATAATCATAATTATCAGACTTGTCGCAGGTATATTTCTTCACCGTGAACGTTCCTCATTTTTCGGTATCATTCAATCTGCCGCAGCCGGGCTTTGCATCTTTGCTGCAAATGTATTTACCGCCGCAGGTGTTTATGATATTTTTATTGCCGCTTCATTCGGCGTGATATCCGCAGTGTTCGCGTTCTGTGCCGGCAAACTGCGTTCTGACGGGCTGAAAACAGTATTGAATGAACACAAGACCGGAGTAACTGCCGCACTTTGTGTGATTGCGGTACTCCTGACTGCCGCATTTACAAGCATTACGGTCGGAGTAATAAACGCGGGCGTATTCATTACCTCACTGGCTGTATTGTATTCCTCAGATCTGAGAGCCGAAGCATCGGAGGCAGTATGCGCCGTGCTGCTCACCGCAGGAATAGCCGCCGGAGATCCCGGATACGCGGCATCATGCATAATGATCTCGGTGACTGCCCCGGTCATAATGCTCATCGGAAAGTACGGAAGAATAACAAGAGCCTGCGCTTTCATAACAACTATCGGGCTGGGACTTATAATTACAGGCATAACTCCTGCCGGAGGGACCGCAGCTCTTTCGGCTGTTGCGGCATCGGTGATCTATATGGCAGTGCCGGAGAGATTCTCGCCGCTTTCGGGAATAAAAGTGCGGACCGAACTTGAAAGTAATTCCTCCCCCTACCGCGCTTTCGGAAAAAAACTGGAAAATATGAGCGCGGCGGTAGATGACATGAAAAACGCTGTGATAAAGACTGCAAAAGCTCTCGAAACCGAGAACATCAGGGATATCTCGTGGGTATATAACAGCGCGTCCGAAAAAGTGTGCAGAAAATGCCCGTCCGGTATGAAATGCTGGGGACAGTATTACAACGAAACTGCCGATGTAATGAACAAGGCTGTGAATGTCCTCAGAAGCGGTAACTTCGTGAACGAGGATATGATGACCGGCAGGCTCGGAAGCGAATGCGGATCAAAGCGTGAGCTTGCCGCTGAGCTTAACCGGCAGTATGCTATATATTGTTCCGCCGAAAATGCCTCGCATAAGATGACAGAAATGAGAAATGTCCTCACAAGCCAGCTCGGAGCTACCGGAACGATGCTTCGGAGAATGTCGGAAGAGATCGGGAAAAACGATACGTATGACAGCAATGCGGCATCGGCAGCCGAGAACGTGCTGAAAGAGCTTGGAGTCGAAAGACCTGCGGTTATCGCACTCGTTATCGGAAACAAGCTGAGTATAGATGCTTACGGAAGCGGAGATGCGGCAATACCGCCGGAGGAGCTTGCGGACAGGCTGTCATTTGCACTGAGGCGAGAATTTGATCTTCCTACGATCAGCAGCAGCGGAGGGAGATTCCACATAACGATATCGGAAAGGGCAAGATATGATGTACAGGTAAAGGTGTTCAGGAAAAACAAATCCGGAATGACGCAGAGCGGTGACAGTGCCGAATGTTTCGCAGACGGGAAAGGTAATGTATATATGCTGCTCTCTGACGGAATGGGAAGCGGCAGCAGAGCAAAGATCGACAGCTCTTTCTCATGCAGTATGCTGTCAAAAATGCTGAAAGCCGGTATCGACCTCGATGCATCGCTCGAAATGCTCAACACTTCCCTGCTGGTGAAATCCACGGACGAGAGCTTTGCAACTCTCGACCTTTGCAGGATAGACCTGAACACCGGCGATGTTCTCACCTGCAAGGCGGGAGGATCCGGAACATACGTCCGGTGCGGCGACATATTCACTGCAATAAAGGAAGAAGGACTTCCGCTCGGAACGGGATTTGAGGCAAACTACAAGGGAAAGCTCTTCCGGCTTTCGGAGGGAGATGTGATAATAATGACCAGCGACGGTGCAAAACCGGACGAAGGCTGGCTGAGTCAGCTCATGATGCGGGATAAGCACCCCGATCTCGATAAAATAATGGAAACTCTATGCGAAGCGCTGCGGCTGTCTGCCGGCAAATCCGACGATGACGATATGACGGTCATAGGCGTTAAGCTCATAAGATAGAGTTTGGTTCAATGTATTTTACCCCATTTTAATGAAAATTTGTAAATTCTATTGCATTATTGTTCATTTTATGCTATAATGTAGAAATGATAATATGCCTATCAGCGACTTTTTTTGAAAAAATTGTCCATAATATGTATATTTCATACAAATTCCGATAGAATGGAGGGGCTGCCGGTGAGAAACTGCAATTGGTATCTGTGGCTTAACGGTAAAAAGATATTCAATATCCGCGAGCTTCGTGAAAATTTCGACACTGCTGTCCTTTCCGGTTACTTCTTCGGCGGCAGCCTGATGAAGTGGCTCTCCGATATCGGAGAACTCAACATTGTCCGCAGACTCTCCGAGATAGATCTTAACGCCGATATCGGAAGCCAGCTCGAATTCGCGTTCGGCGTTTCTCCTGATAAGAAGCTTTCAGCTCCAATAAAAATTCTTCCTCAGAATCCGCCTCACCCATATAATGATGTGAACGGTTCAGCAAAAGTGAACGCAAGCTCTTTTTACGGCGGAGCAGGTTCATTCTACAGCATTGAAAGTTCATTCGCTGCCGCAGTCTTCTCTGCCGGCACCGAAAGCTCGTTTTCCGGCTCATTCGGCACATTCAGCATTGAGACTATAAATCTTGCATCTACATCAGGGTACGGTACAGGCTCGTACAATGCCCTCGCTGCCGGACAGGCTCTCTCAGCAGCTTCATCGGGAGCATTTGCTTCGTCATCGGGTTTACTTTACAGTTTCGTGAAATTCTCATTCGGCTCGTACAAAGGTTTTGCGGCAGGTTCGTTCAATGGATTCACATTAGGTTCATCCGGTTCTTTCATGCTTTCCGGCGGAATACTCAGACTGCTGTCCTCCGGACTTGCAGGATCGGGCGGAAGTTTTGCCGGAACAGATATATTCTTTGAGAACGGCAGCTTCGTATATAAAGCGGGCGGAGTGACCATAACTGCCGAGGAATACCGCCGCACGCTGATAAATCTGACTTCCTGCCCGCTGAACGCTTACGGGTACGGTATTAATCTGATATGATGAACGGGATCCATGTAAATTCAACAGCGCCGTTTTTCGCGCGCCAGCCTCATTCGGAGTACACCATAGAAAGGTTCAGCCTTTACTGTACGGTGATCTCTGCCCTTGAGTGGCGCAAAAAGAACGGCGCTGTCTATATGGTCACTGACAGGATCGCAGGCGATTATTACCGGAAAAACGGCATAGACAAGGTATGGGACAGCATTCTTGAGCTGATACCCGAAGATATCGAGGGGATAGATCCGGAGATGTTCTGGGCTGCGGGAAAGCTTATCGCTCTGCGTGATATACCACAGAACGCCGCTCTGGTAGATGAGGATCTTATCGTTTGGAAGACCCTTTCGCTGTCTGAAACTTCTGTCACCTGCGCTCACAGGGAATATATTTCTCCGGACATCTACCCCGACCCGAAGCTTTTCGGGGTACAGGGATTTCCGATTCTTGACAGGCTGGATACGCAGGCGCTTCCATGCAACACGGCATTTCTGTACATACCGGACGACTCGTTCAGGCTTTTCTACACAAACCAGTCCATTGCGTTCATGAAAGCGGCATCTGCGAACAAATGCGGTGACAGGCTGTGCAGAATGGTGTTCGCGGAACAGCGGCTTCTTGGAATGTTATGCGCTCTCACCGGTACGGAGATCGACACACTCATGGACATGAACAAGCTTTTTATTGCGCAGGACGACTACACTCACCTGTGGGGTGCAAAACAGGCGATGCGGGACAATGACGACCAGCGCGCAGCATTCATTGAACGCTGCCGGAAGCGCATTAAAAGCGACTTTCCGGAATATTCGGACATTACGGACGCTATTGACGAATGTACAAAAAACTGACCCCGCTGAAAACCAACGGGGTCAGAGCTTTTATGTCCGTATTCAGGCGTCAAGATAGTTCTTGACAAGTGCCTGCAGAAGCTCATCGCGGTCGATGCGCCTTATAAGACTGCGGGCGTTATTATAGGTCGTTATGTATGTCGGATCTTCTGACAGAATATATCCGACAAGCTGATTTATGGGATTATAGCCCTTTTCATTCAGTGCCTGATATACTGTGGTCAGTATCTCTTTCATTTCATGATCACGTTCGTCCTTAACGGAGAAAGTCATAGTTTTATCCTGCATTTCCTATACCTTCCTTATAAAATATCTTCCGGACACCGGAAAGCCCGGCGCGGAAACTGTTTTGCTTACATTTAATTAATGTCTGCTCATCAGCCAACAAATGGCTACATAGCGCAGCTTGAAGCGATTTATTGGCTGCAAAAGTGCAAGGAAAATTTTTATATTTTAGGATTCTCCTTGCACTTTTGTTCGTCCAAAGGACGAAATGAGCTTGACATCAAGGAATGTGTCCGTTGTGTAAATGCACCGCAGGCGCATTTACACAAC
>CAMOKN010000236.1 GCA_946617595.1 uncultured Clostridia bacterium | reverse complement strand
CCGCGTCGAATATTTCGTCAAGTCTCCTCACCTTGCGCCAGCAAGCCTTCGGAGCCTTTCCTCGTCTTCGACACGGCTGCCACATTTTCTCTTTTCAAAGCGGTTTTTAGAGGTACCCTAAAGACCGGATACCCTTAAAAGGTGAGAACATGAACAGAATTGCAGAAATAAAAAGAAAAACAAAAGAAACCGATATTACCGTAAAGCTTGCACTCGACGGCTCCGGAAAATATGATATAGATACCGGTATCGGATTCTTCGACCACATGCTTACAGCACTGTGCGTACACGGCGGATTCGATATGACCGTGAAGTGCAAAGGCGATCTGAACGTTGACGGACACCACTCTGTCGAAGATGTCGGCATTGCCCTCGGAAAGGCATTCGCCGAAGCTCTCGGAGACAAGTCGGGAATTATGAGATACGGTTCGGCGTATATCCCGATGGACGAGGCTCTCGGATTCTGCGCACTCGATATAAGCGCAAGACCCTTTCTCGTGCTCAGCGCGCAGTTCACAAACGAGAGGATAGGCGAATACGATACCTGCCTGACAGAAGAATTCATGCGTGCCTTCGCTTTCAATTCGGGAATAACACTGCACCTGCGCGAAGAATACGGCAAAAACGACCACCATATCACAGAAGCGCTGTTCAAGGCGCTCGCTCACGCTCTGAAGCAGGCAGCTGCACTGAATGCCGACGGCAAAACGCTCTCTACGAAAGGAACTCTCTGATGATCGCAATTATAGATTACGGCGCGGGCAACCTTTTCAGCGTAAAAAATGCTCTGGATCACCTCGGAGCGCAGAGCGTTGTTACCAAAGATGCTAAGGAGCTTGAAAAAGCGGACAGGATCATTCTTCCGGGCGTGGGAGCCTTTCCGGACGCAATGAAAATGCTCGGTGCCACCGGACTGATCGGAACGATAAAGGAACAGGCGCAGAAAAAACCGCTGCTTGGAATCTGCCTCGGAATGCAGATGCTGTTCGACAAAAGCTTCGAGTTCGGCGAAACAGACGGACTCGGGCTGATCCCGGGAACGGTGGAGCTTATGACTCCACCAGGGCTGCTTATACCGCAGATCGGCTGGAACAGGCTGTTGTACAATGAAAAGTGCCGTCTGCTTGACGGACTTGGCGATGAGCCGTATGTTTATTTCGTGCACTCCTATGCGGCGGTATGCGAGAGCAGGTATGTCGCAGCTTATACAGATTACGGCGCGAATGTCCCTGCCTGTGTATCTGCGGGAAATGTTTACGGCTGTCAGTTCCACCCTGAAAAAAGCGGAGAAGCGGGACTTATGATACTCAGAAATTTTATGAAGCTGTGAGGTAAAACAAATGGAAGAAAAAACACTTAACGCTCAGGAGATATTTGAACAGATCACACTGCTGCAAAAAGAAATAAGCGAGAACGGAAATTCGTCCCTTGATTCACTTCCGGATTCGCTGAAAAGCGCGTTTGAATCTGCGGATTTCGCTACTGATGACAGAAAAGCCGAAGCATTGAAGAATGTGTGCGATGTTTATGCAAGACGTGAGGACACTTTGCAGAGAACGCTTGCACTGCTCGAAAAAATGTATGAGGATATAAGAAACAAATGATAATCTTACCGGCAATCGACATAAAAGACGGAAATTGCGTCCGTCTGGTAAAAGGTGACTACGGCACCGCTCACAAGGTAGCCGACAGCTATATGGACACGGCAAGAATGTTTGAGAGCTGCGGGGCGCAGTGGATACACATGGTCGATCTCGACGGGGCAAAAGATGCTTCTCAGCAGAACAAGGAGATATTCCTCGATGTTGCAAAGAACACTAAGCTCAAAGTAGAGGTCGGAGGAGGGATCCGTACTCCCGAAGCTGCCGAAATGTACCTGAGCGGCGGTATCTCCCGTGTCATCATAGGTTCTGCGGCTGTGAAGGATCCCGGACTTGTCAAGACTCTTGTGAAGGAATACGGAGAGCGAATCGCAGTCGGGATAGACGCGAAGAACGGAATGGTCGCGACCGAAGGCTGGCTCGAAACGTCAGACGTAAGATTTACAGACCTTGCAAAAGCAATGTCCGACATCGGCGTAAAATACATAATTTTTACCGATATCTCAAAGGACGGAACGCTCGCCGGCGTGAATGCAGGACAGCTTGATGAGATCAACAGAGCGTGTTCGGCAAATATCATAGCCAGCGGCGGAGTAAAGAGCATCGACGACATACGAAGATGCCGCGATCTCGGTCTTTACGGCGCTATCTGCGGAAAGTCGATCTATTCGGGAACTCTCGATCTTAAAGAAGCTATCGCCGTATCCGCAGAATAAGGAGAACCAATGTTAGCAAAAAGAATAATCCCCTGCCTCGATGTCCGCAACGGAAAAGTAGTCAAGGGTGTTAATTTTGAGGGAATAAAAGACGTCGGCGATCCGGTGGAATGTGCTGCGGAGTACAACCGTCAGGGCGCGGACGAGATAGTTTTCTACGATATTACCGCATCTCACGAGGGACGCGGAGTTATACTCGATGTTGTACGTGAAACAGCGAAGCGAGTGTTCGTCCCGCTGTGCGTCGGCGGAGGGATAGCAACCACAGATGATTTCCGCGAAACGCTGCGTGCAGGAGCAGACAAAGTATCTGTAAATTCGCAGGCAGTCAAAAATCCGAAGCTTATCAGCGATGCCGCAGAGATATTCGGAAGTCAGTGCGTTGTTGTCGGCATTGACGCAAAGCGAAACGGAAAAGGCGGTTACAGTGTATTTATCAACGGCGGGCGCGTGGATATGGGACTTGACCTCGGCGACTGGGTAAAGGAGATCGAAGAACGCGGAGCCGGTGAGATCTGTCTGAACTCGATAGATACGGACGGAACAAAGGCAGGATTTGACATTGATATGCTGAACTTTGTTTGCAGCCGGGTGAAAATTCCAGTTATTGCAAGCGGAGGCTGCGGAAAGCTCACCGATTTTTCGGAGGTATTTGAAAAGACAGATGCAAGCGCGGCACTTGCTGCTTCGCTGTTCCACTTCCGCGAACTCACGGTCGGTGAAGTAAAACAGCATCTCAAAGAGAAAAACATTCCCGTAAGGAGTATATGATGAGCCTTGTCGAAGAAACTGATGAGCTGATGCTCGATTTTGAGAAGATAAACAAAATTGCGCCTGAGAATAAGGTGATCCCGGCAGCGGTACAGGATCGTGACACAAAGGAAGTCATTCTTATCGCCTATGTGAACGAAACGGCACTGAGGGAATCAATAAAACAGCGCAAACTCATACTCTGGAGCACATCACGGAATAAGCTGTGGTTCAAGGGCGCCGAGAGCGGCAATACGTTTACTCTGCACCGGATTTTTGTGAACTGCGAGCAGAATTCACTCGTGATGCAGGTCACACCTGACAAGGGCGGAATATGCCACACAAGCTTCAACGGAAAGCCGAACAACTGCTATTACCGTGAGCTTGATATGGAGACTATGAAGCTGAGAAGAAAAGATCGCGAATAAAGAATAACTCTCTGCAGTGAGTATCACGGCAGAGAGTTATTTTATTTTTATCCTGTTCCTTTTTCTTTGGCAAACTTGTCGATCTCCTCGTCAACGATCTTTTCAAAGTCGCACAAGACTTTATATTTTGCACGTTCGGGAGTTTGTCGGTATAAGCCGACAAGCTTTTTTTCGTCGTCGGAGAGATCGCTTCGGTATTCGCCGTATATGATGTAGTCGATAGAGGTGTTGAGGTATTCGGCGATCATTGCAAGCGCATCGCCTTTCGGGAGCTGACCTTTTTTCCAATTTCCCGTACTGCCTGTGCTCAATCCGAGCTTTAACAGCATAGTAGTAACGCTTGTATTTTTTTCTTTACATAAAGCACGAAGCCTTTCATAAAAATCCACAATAATCACCTCTGATTTTTGTACAAAATATAAATCTTCGTAAAAATGAAGATTTGATATTGACAATATTCATAAAAATGAGTATAATATAATATGAAGAATAGGATAAGAATATCCTTAAACGGCAATATATACCTAATTTTATATTATAACATAAAATCACGGAATTTGCAAATTTTTTGGAGGGGATTTTTTATGGCAACACCAAAACTTGACAGTATAGTAAAGCAAATGGAAGCAGGAGAGCCATTCAGTCTGACCAACAGTCAGTACAAGAAGTCAACAGGTCTTGATATACCAAAAGACACGAGCTATCTCATAAGGCGTTCTGCTGTGGCAAAAAGAGCGAGAGAAATGGGATATATGATCGTGGTTCATGAACGACAAATTTCTTTTGAAAGAAACTGTAAATTTATAGAGGAATAAACTATGTCAGTTTTACTTATTCTTGGATGTATATCTTTTTTATTTATAGGGATAGTTGGATTTAAATACAGCGGCATTGCTGTAGGATTGATATTCACATTAATGGGAGTTGGCTTATTGATTGGAGCTATAGTTTACATAGTGGAAGATCATAAATTAAACAAATGGAGATTAGAAGAACAAAAAAATCCATTTTCAGAGACGAACTTACGAAAAATTGATGTTAAAATAGCAGAGTCAACGTTAAAACGGTTCAACAGAAAAATAACTGATGAATTCTATATTGACGATAATAAAAAGATAATGGCTTTTGTTCAATATAATAATGTAGTAAATCATAGATTATATAGATATAGTGATTTATTAGATTTTGAACTAATTGAAAACGGAGAAAAAGTCAACGTAAGTTCAGAGCAGCATGGTACTGTTGGAAGAGCTATAGTTGGAGGAGCTCTGTTTGGAGTAACAGGGGCTATTGTTGGAGCTTCAACTGCTCCTACCACAAGCTCATCGACAACAACAATAGATGAAATGTATATAAATGCTTATATGGCAAATGGTAAAGTTGAAAAAATACATTTATGTTTTGAAACGAATAAAAACAGTCAGCAATATAGAGACAGTAAGTATAAAGCATCACAGATCATTGCAGCACTTAATTCTATAAAATACAGTAACAGTCAATAAATAAATTTCATGTTTACAAATTCCTCCAATAGTGCTATAATAATAATATAAAAAATGTTAGCGGAGGTAAAACAAATGGGCACATTATTTAAACTGAAAGCATTCATGAAGCTGAACCCCGATCTCAAAAAGCTGCTTGTAAGAGGCGGCATACATGAGATACTGCTGGACTGCGACGGCGACAAAGAAGCGGATATTGCGATAATTGACGCTGACTCAGACGGCGATGTTGACACTATCGCGATAGATATTACAGGCGACGGCGAATTCAACGTTTACATCAAGGACACCGACGGAAACAGCATTCCCGATACTGTATTGTTTGTTGAGGAAGGCGCTGAAACATCGAAAGTAATTTCCGGCAGCAAGGAAGAGACTGAGGCAATGTTCATAGAAGGTGCGCGCAGGCTCTACACAGCGATAATGGTCGCAGACTATGTAGCTTCAGAGATCGAAGCCGGTCTGAAGGAACTCGACAAGGAAGTCCGCCGTATCCGTAAAGAACTCAAAATATCATAAAAAACAAAAGTGCTGTCCTGTTCTGAACCGCACTCAATCTATCGAAAAATGTTTCTTTTCCGACAGATGTCCACGCTCTTTTCGGAACGCCGAAAGTTGCAAAGGCGAATCCCGTTAAAACGGAACTTGAAAAGATTCTTCATATAATGAAAGCACAGAGCTTCTCAATTGCCCTGTGCTTTTGTTTGTTATAAATGCAGATACTTGTTATCTATAGCGCGAAGCATGTCGCCTTTGCTTCTTTCGGCGTTCCAAAAGAAGCGGGTGCAGGGCAGCTCCCTGCTCTCAAGCGAAGCGACTTCTCACTGCTCTCAAGCGAAGCGACTTCTCACTGCTCTCAATAATTCTTTGCGAAGGCGGCTTTTACGCTTACGCCGTCTATACGTCCGAGCTTTCCGCTGAGTGCAGAGATAGCCGACTGCGGAGCATCTACTGCAATGCTGATGATACTGATACCCCTGGCACGGTAGGGGATACCCATTCTGCCGATTATATATGCGCCAAACTCGTGGAGTATGCTGTTCACCTTTTCGGCGCTTTCATTTTTTTCAATTATTATGCCGATAACGGCAACTCGTGTATCTTTGTTTTCTTCGCACATTATGATAAATTCAGCTTTCTGATATTTTTGTCTTCCGAGAAGGTAATAGCGTTGTAGATAAACATTACTGAATCATAGTCCTTCATTTTCGCATATACGGAGATATTGTCATTGAAATAACGCATATCAAATACTGATATCTTGCTGTAATGCGAGAGCAGGAAAGGAATGAAGCAGTGCGCGTAGCTGTCCTTGAATATCAGCAGGGACGGTCCATCCGAACCTGTCTCTATCGACATGAACGGAGAGTTCTGACCGAGAAACGAACTGTACTTGTCCTTCACATCAAGAAATTCTCTGAAATAAATATCATCATAGGTGTTGACTTCATCAGACGTTTTTATCGTAAGCTTTATCTGCTTTACGTCCTTGCTGTGGTAATAATCCATAACATCGGGAGTTATGCTGTCATCAAGAGTTTTGGAGTAAAGCGTTCCCCTGAACGAGTCGGAGACGTGCTCGATATCAAATCCGCTGAGCTCGGCAGGCTTCAGCCCCATTGCCTTTGCCGCATCATAATACGCAAGATACGCACCGTATGTTGTCCAGTGATGATCTGTGCGGTAGTAGATATATTCGTTCGCGTGCAGCTTCATAGTGGGCATTACATTTATAGTCTGGACTTTGGTGAGGTTCTCACGGCAGAGTTCGAGCATCTCCGACTGACTGGATATGGGCGCACCCTGAGGGAACAGCTCAGAATACACTTCCTGAGAGGTGGGGGCAAGCAGAAAATACATCGGCTTGTCGGGATATTTTTTTGCAAAATTATCCATTGCTTTCAGGTTGCTCTTTATGAAATCAGTACCGTTTCCGCCGTTCCAGATCTCCATCATTCTGCCGCCTGCGGTATAGATGCCCTTTACATCGGTCTTTCCGATGAGACGCTCTGTCCCGTTTCGCACCTTTATCCACATTTCCCTTCCCCAGATGCGGTCTGAGAACCAGTCCTCGATACCCTTCTGCATCTTTTCATTCTGAAATTCATCAAATGAAACTTTCGGGAACGCGGAGAGATACCGGTTCTCATTCTCCGAAAACGGTCTTGCCTCAGACGGATTCATTATGAATGTCATTACCGGGACCACAACAAGTATTGCCGCAAACAATACTATCATAACTATTTTATATGGTTTTGTTTTTTTCATATTAACTGCTTCCTCAGAAAATAAAGTACAGGAACGGGTTGTATGTCGCATCAACAAGATATGCAATGCACAGCAGGAATACGCCTGTCTTGCAGAACGGAGTTGCCCAGTTCACAACTGCCGGAAGCTTTGCACCGGCACGATCTACGATTATCTTCCACGCATCTGTTGCTCCGAATATGCCGACTATCAGCACGATACCATAATTAAGCAGCAGATAAAGCGAACCTGAATCGGCAAGAACCCCGCTTGACCCGAAGAGATTTCCCATATACGCAAACGCCGTCCCTATATCCGGTGATGCAAACAGCACCCAGCCCAGCATAACGAAGAACATGGTATATATCCAGCAGACCCACCCCGGGAGCTTGTCCAGTATCTTTCCGAGGAAAAGCCGCTCAAGGATAATAAGCACACCGTAAGTCACGCCCCACAGAATGAATGTCCAGTCAGAGCCGTGCCAGATACCTGTGAGCAGCCATACGACCGCAAGATTGAACACTGTCCTGCCGAGTCCTTTCCGGTTTCCGCCGAGAGGAATATACACATAGCTGCGGAACCATGCGCCCAGTGTGATATGCCACCTTCTCCAGAATTCGGAGATGCTCTTTGAGAGGTAAGGGTAATTGAAGTTTTCAGGGAATGTGAATCCCATCATCTTTCCAAGACCTATCGCCATATCCGAATATCCCGAAAAGTCAAAATAGATCTGGAGCGTATATGCAACAAGCCCGATCCATGCGGTAAGCACCGATGTTTCCGCCCTGTCGTATGCAAGAACGGTGTCCCACAGCGCACCGACGCTGTTTGCGATAAGCACTTTTTTTCCCATTCCGGTTATGAACCGCAGGATACCGTCATACAGCTTGTCAACATTGATAACACGGTCGTTGAGCTCCTTCGATATGTCCGAGTATCTTACTATCGGTCCGGCAACGAGCTGAGAGAACAGTGTTACGAACGCCGCAAAATTTATCGGGTTCTTCTGCACTTCTATCTCTCCGCGGTACATATCTATGGTATATGACATGGACTGGAAGGTGAAGAAGCTTATGCCGATCGGCAGGATATTCACCGGCAGGAACGGTATCCCTAAAAAGAACGTTTTCTCAACGTCAATGACCTTCTCGCCCGCTATCGCATTGATATTGTCTGCAATGAACCCGCTGTACTTGAACGTGAACAGCAGCGTCAGGTTCATGACTATCGACACGATCAGACATATACGGCGTATGATGATGTTGTCGCCCTTTTTCCAGATGATTATACCCGCAAAATAGTCTATCAGCGTGGATATTATCATCACGACCACATACACCGGCTCGCCCCATGTGTAGAACACCAGACCGCTCAGAAGTATCACCGTGTTTTTCAGCGGCTTCGGCACGATGTAGTAAACCAGAAGCGTCACTGTAAGAAACATAAATATAAAGATAAGACTTGAAAATACCATAATTCCTCACATAAGGGAACCTCTAAAAACCCATTTGAGAGAAAAAGAACTGCTTGCACCAACTGCTTCGTCAAGTCTCCTCACCTTGCGTGGTCTCCCCGGCAGCGGGGAGGTGTCGAGCTTGCGAGACAGAGGGGCTG
>CAMOKN010000235.1 GCA_946617595.1 uncultured Clostridia bacterium | reverse complement strand
CGGCAGATCGGACAAATTTTTCGCAGGCATACTGGCGTATGTCAAGGAAAATTTGTTCAAGATGAAGGCTGAAGATGTGGTGCAAGCGGCGTGCGGGATTTAATCAGCGGTTCCTTGACAAATACACCCTGTCTTGTATATTTTACTTCTATAAACGTAATTTGTCAAGTAGTATTTTACATTCATAAGCGTTTGCAGCATTTCGCATCATCTGTCAATTTTCTATTGCATTCTGTCGGATAATGTGGTATAATTAATGCAATACTGCACAAAGCCGGAAGGCGAATTTGTGTACATATTGCAGCATTGAAAATATGACAGTATCACTTTGTCCGGCTGATTTTAATGCGATAAATCGGGATATGGCGGCGGACGCGCCGCATACCCCGATCTATTTCGGCAAAGATCAACCCGATGATCTGACATAGTAAAAAATATACAAACAAATTGTGTACAGGAAAGGAATACTAAATTGGCACGAGTTTTGGATTTTTCAAACGATTACGCTGGACTTGATAACTCAAAAGTCGAAGATCATATAGACCTGTACGGTTATAACAGCGATACAAGGCTTGACGAAAAGAACAAGGGATACAGCCCCCTCTCCGCATTCTTTAACCTGCGGTTCCTGATAATGGCAGCGGCAGCAGTGCTGTGCATCTGGCACGGAGTAGTCGCTGACACCGAGAGCACCGCCGAGATCGTGACCGGAGCAATACTTGTTCTTCTGAGCGCAGTGTTTGCCGCGACCGAGATAGTCAAGAATACATACTGCGACAAATATTTCTTTGAACTGAAAGCCCGCTCAAAGTCGGAGTTCAGGATAGTTCGGAGCGGTGAGATCAGAAATATACGCAGAGAACTTATAGTTCCCGATGATATAATAGTGCTTGAAGCGGGTGAAAGTGTTCCTGCTGACGCGCATCTTCTTGAGATCAAAAACCTTACAGTCGATGAGAGTGTCTTTACAGGTAAGAAGACACCGGTCGCAAAAATAACCGGCTCGGACAGCGTGAGCGAGGAGCTCAAAAAAAGCTGCATATATAAAGGTACAAAAATAGTATCCGGCGAGCTTGTTGCAAGAGTTACCGGAACAGGAGTAGATACCAGATATTTCAAGGAGTTCGGCGCTGTCAAGGAAACGGACGAATATTACACAAATATGGAAAAAGTAGTCCTCAGAGTTTCCCACATTTTTACGGCAATTGCGGCAGTGATGCTCGTGATAGGTGCTTTCGCATTCATCAAGGTGAGAGTCGATATTCCTTTCTTAGATGTGATCTTCAATACATTCTATCCGGCTGCGGCATTCTCGCTGTGCTTCATTCCCGCTGAGACAGCTTCTCTGGTAAGACTGTATTATATCAGAGGCGCACAGAAGCTTGAAGAAAGATCCATACGTGTGAAAAATCTTCGTACCGTCGAATATATAAATGCAGCGACCTGCATATTAATAGATAAGAACGCTGTAGTCACTAAAAAAAGTATGCAGATAGCGGACAAGCTTACCGCAAATGAAGAAATGCTCACTAATATCTCCGTGCTTGCCTGTAAAAAGGATTCGGACAGCTCGTTCGATCAGGCTATCTTTCTTGATGCAACATTCCGCAGCACAGATGTGGATGCACTTACGGAAAATGAGCTTCTCAAAGAATACCCCTTCGATGAAAATGAGGGCGCAGCCGGAAACCTCTGGTCGGTAGGCGGTTCACGTCTGCTGTGCATCAAGGGAGCGCCCGAAAAGCTTCTGCCGCTTTGTGATGTTCCGAACGATATGCTCTATACTGTTCAGAACAAGCAGATAAGCTACGGTCAGCAGGGTTATAATGTGCTTGCAGTCGCTTTCGCGAAGCTGCCCGATGATGCAGAGCTGCCTGAAAAGATCAGTTCGGCGCATTACAGTTTCATGGGACTTATCGCATTTGATACTCCCACAAAGGATTATATTCCCGCTGCTATTCTCGGCTGTCAGAAAGCCGGCGCAAGAGTGATAATGACCTCCGGCGACAGCGCAGAAACATCGTTTGCTATCGCAAAAAAAGTCGGAATAAAGGGTGATCGTGTAATTACCGGAGATATGCTTGCATCGGGCGAGGAGCTTGATCTTACCGATGTCGGTGTATTTGCACGTATAACAGACGAAATGAAGGGTGACATTATCCGCCGTCTTCAGGATAACGGAGAAGTCGTGATGATAACCGGAGATACCGCTTCGGACAGCGACCTGCTTGAGATCGCGGACGTTGGTGTCTCGATCGCGAATAATGTATCGGGAGCCGCATTTGAAGAATGTGATGTTGTTGTCGGCAACACGAGCTTTGAAACTGTGACAGAAATTCTGAGTGTTGCACGTCAGGCGCATCTGAACATAAAAAGATGCATCTCCGTCTCGATAGTTGCGCTTATTGTAATGGTCCTGTTTGCGCTGTTCGATATGCTTACGGGAACCAATAACGGTGCGAATTTTGTTATCTCGCCGGTGCTGGGATCCCTTATCTCGGTCATACTCGTTCCCGCAGCCGCATATATGTTCTGTGAGAATACCGCTGATCTGCGCAACATGACTGCTCCGTCCGAATACATAGGCAGAGGAAAGCTGAAAGCCGGATTCTTTGTGCGTCCGCTTATACAAGGATTGGGACTGCTGTTTGCAGAAGTGATATATTATCTGATATCGTCGGGCTTCGGCAATACGGTAAGTGAAACGATAAACGATATGCTGCCATATACGCGCAGCGGTTTCCTGATAATATTCACGGTCGGACTTATGTTTGCGTGCATATCGAATATAAGTGACCGAAGCATAGCAGATGCTGTCCGCGCAAAGCAGATGCTTCCGTGGACGATAGCCGGTATCTCCTTTGCAGTTTCTCTGATGCTGGTATTTATTCCGGTGCTGAATGGATTTTTCGGTTTCGGCACGCCCGACATAATGTCGCTGCTGATAGCAATTGTGATTACTGTTATTCTTCAGCTCCCTGCTGAGCTGATAAGATTTACCTTCAGACGCATAAAGGAATAACGGTATGCGGAAAATACCGCAGACTGCGCCTATCAAATATACAGAAAGGTCAATAAAAAATGCAATATGTTCTTGCCGTGATATACGGGCTGGTATTCGGTATCGCAAATATTATACCTGGGGTTTCCGGCGGTACGATGCTGGTTGTATTCGGCTGTTATGACAAGGTATGCGGTGCGTTGTCGCTGAATTTCAAGGAGATAAAGAAAAACATCGTGTTTCTGATATTCTTTGGCATCGGCGCGGTGATAGGGCTGCTCGGATTTGCGGTCGTGATAAAGTGGCTTTTCGGAAATTTCCCGACAGAGACATATATGTTCTTTATGGGACTTATCGCCGGAAGTATTCCTTTGATAATCAGGAACGCCACAGTAAAGCAGAAATTCAGTCCGATCTGTGCGATACCGTTTGTACTCGCGCTTGCACTTGTTGTCGGGCTTGCAATGCTCGAACAGACTGGTACTGTTACTTCCGCTGCAAATGCTGAGGGAATAGGTGCATTTGCGCTTTTCCTGACAGCAGGATTTGTTGCAGCGGTCGCAATGATAATCCCTGGAGTATCGGGTTCATTTGTAATGATGTTATTCGGAACATACGAAACTGTGATCGCTTCGATACATATTCACTCGCTGAATTTCAGTGTAATAATCCCAACTGTCATAGGAGTGCTTGCCGGACTTGTACTTGGTGCAAGGCTGATAACATTTCTGCTGAAAAAGTTCCGCCTGATCGTTTTTTCAGCGATACTCGGGCTGGTGGTCGGATCGCTGTATGCGATATTCCCGTCAGGCTTCGGTCTGAATATCGACACTCTGATCGGAGTATTCACACTTGCTGCGGGATTTGCAATAGCGTTTTTTGTCGGCAAAAAGACAAAAGTTGAAAAAGAATGAAAGAAGTCGCTTACGCTTAAGACTTGGGCTCCGCCCCCGTCCCCGGCAGGACTCCGCCCTGCACTCGCTGGGGCGCTGCCCCCGTCCCCGCTACTTTTCAATGTGAAAAGTAGCAAAAGCAAATCCCGTTAAAACGGAACTTGAAAAGTCACTTCACAGTTCATGTAAATACTGATAAAATTAAACGCAGAACATTTCGTGAAAAATGCTCTGCGCTTTTTTTGATGAAATTTTAAAATTCTGTCTAAGGTGGGCGATGCCTCACTTCATCTTAGAAACTTCGATTCGATTGAGTGCACGTTTGAGTTTGAATTCAGCGATATCAAGATTTTTTTGGTCGTTGGTCTTTTCGTAATGCCCGATACGTTCTTCGGCAACTTCTTTTGCTCTTACGGCTCTGTCAACGTCGATCTCATCTGCCCACTCACAGCTCTGAGCGAGAATGACAGTTTTTTCCTTTCCGACCTTGATAACACCGGAAGCGATCGCGCCAAAACGGAAATCACCGTCGATCTTGACCTTGAACTTGCTGATAGTGATTGCGGCTACATAGGGCTCGTGATGCGCAAGTATTCCCTTATCGCCGACAGTGGTACGGACTATGACATTTTCGGTCATTCCGTCGAAGAACACGCCGTCGGGTGTGATGATCTGTAATTTAAACGGAGTCATTTACTCACATTCCTTTCAATCAGGATCGGGCAATGCTTATGACTGCATCGTCTTTGCCTTCTCGATAGCCTCGTCGATAGTTCCGACAAACAGGAAGGCTGATTCGGGAAGATCGTCATGCTTACCTTCGATGATCTCCTTAAAGCCTCTGATAGTTTCCTTGATCGGTACATACTTGCCCTGCATACCGGTGAACTGCTCAGCAACGCTGAACGGCTGCGACAAGAATCTCTGAATTTTACGCGCTCTTGAAACGATGAGCTTATCGTTATCGTCAAGTTCGTCCATACCGAGTATCGCGATGATATCCTGAAGCTCGTTATAACGCTGGAGTGTAGCCTGTACCGCGCGTGCGACCTCATAATGCTCCTGACCTACGATCTCGGGAGTAAGTATTCTCGAACTGCTGTCCAGAGGATCAACCGCCGGGTAAATACCCATTGATGCTATGTTACGTGAAAGAACCGTCTTAGCATCGAGGTGGGCGAATGTAGTTGCAGGCGCAGGGTCAGTAAGGTCATCGGCAGGAACATAAACTGCCTGTACCGATGTGATCGAACCCTTGTTTGTTGAAGTGATACGCTCCTGGAGAGCGCCCATTTCAGTTGCAAGCGTAGGCTGATAACCAACGGCACTTGGCATACGTCCGAGCAGCGCCGAAACCTCAGAGCCTGCCTGTGTGAATCTGAATATGTTATCAATGAAGAGCAGAACGTCCTGACCTTCTCTGTCACGGAAGTATTCAGCCATAGTAAGTCCCGAAAGACCTACTCTCATTCTCGCTCCTGGCGGTTCATTCATCTGACCGTACACGAGAGCGGTCTTGTTGATAACGCCGGATTCCTTCATTTCGTTGTAAAGGTCGTTACCCTCACGGGTACGCTCGCCGACGCCGGTGAATACCGACAGACCGCCGTGCTGCTTTGCAACGTTATTTATAAGTTCCATTATAAGGACAGTCTTGCCGACGCCCGCACCGCCGAAAAGTCCGATCTTACCGCCTTTAAGATAAGGCGCGATAAGGTCAACGACTTTTATTCCGGTTTCGAGTATCTGGTTTGTTGCAGCCTGTTCTTCATAAGAAGGAGGTTCTCTGTGTATTTCCCAGCGTTCCTCAGTTTCGGGAGCAGGAAGATTATCGACCGGCTCACCGAGAAGATTGAATATTCTTCCGAGAGTTTCTTTACCGACAGGAACTGTTATTGATTTGCCGGTATCGACAGCCTTTGTGCCTCTTACAAGACCGTCTGTTGCACCCATTGCAATACAGCGGACGATGTCATCGCCGATATGCTGTGCAACCTCGACCACAAGGCGCTGTCCGTTATTATCGATCTCAATGGCGTTCTTTAGATTCGGAAGTGCGTCCGCCGGAAAACGGATATCGAGGACTGCACCTATTATCTGAACGACCGTACCTATGTTTTTGTCAGCCATTTTGCCTTTTTCCTTTCAGCCGCCGGAAGCGGCATATTTTCGCTGTAAGCGCTCAGCGCACCTACGGCAGCTGTAATAATAAATGTAGTATAACTTTTCGGATTATTCCAATGCATTAGCGCCGGAAACGATCTCGGTGATCTCATTTGTGATCTTTTCCTGACGTGCGCGGTTATAGACGAGTGACAGATTAGAGATCATCTCGTCTGCGTTATCGGTAGCGCTTTCCATTGCTGTGCGTCTTGCACCCTGCTCGGACGCGAATGATTCAACTACAGCGCAGCTTATCATACTCATCAAGAATTTCGGCACTACTCTGTCGAACACAGCTTCGGGGGAGGGGTCATAGTTTATAAGACCGAGATCCTCACCTGTTCCGGTGCCGATATTTGCGATAGGCAGGAGCTTTGCGCATTCGGGAGTCTGCACAAGCGGTGAAATGAATGCGGTATAGAAGATCTGAACCTCATCGACCTCACCTACAGCGAACAGATCTACTGCGAGCTGTGCGATATCCATACAGTCTGCGGTTTTTGCCTTTTCTGCAAAATACGGATATTTTGCGACTATCTCATATCCATGCTTATCGAAATAATCGACCGCTTTTCTGCCAATTGCGATTATCTTTGGTTTTTCGGCATCTTCCTTGTGAGCTGCGGCAACTGCTTTAAGAATATTCGAGTTGAAGCCGCCGGCAAGTCCTCTGTCGCCTGCGATAACGATGAACAGTTTGTTCTTCACCTCACGGGGCTCGGTAAAAATAGTATTGAAATCTTTTTTTACCGAAGCTATTTCGGAGAGAAGCTCATACTGTGCTTCAAAGTAAGGACGTCCGGCCTCAGAACGCTGTTTAGCCTTCCTCAGCTTAGAAGAGGCGACAAGCTCCATTGCCTTTGTTATCTGCCTTGTCGAGCCAACGCTCTTTATTCGGCGCTTTATGTCCTTCATGTTGCCCGAAGCCATTTCTTTTCATTCCTTTCGGATTTGTTGTTTAATGTCGTTTCGCTTGAGAATCGTCGCTGCGCTTGAGAATCGTCGCTGCGCTTGAGAATCGTCGCTGCGCTTGAGATCAGTCGCTGCGCTTGAGACTGGGGGAAACCCTTTTTGAAAAAAGGGTTATCCCCCAGACCCCCTTCCTAAAAACTTTACATGCTTCGCGTTTAAGCCGGATAGTAAATGCAAATTATTGGGTATAGCATAAACTTTGGAATATAAATGCGAAGCGGGTAGCTTTTGCTCCTTATCACTTTGAAAAGAAGCGGGGTTTGGGGTGTCTTCCCCACTGGGGGAGGTGGCGGCGTAGGAGCCAAAGGGGGCTGACCGACAGACGCGCCCCAATTTCGAGCGTGAGCAATCTCTCAGAACTCTCGAGCGTGAGCGATCACTTTCAGTTATCGCTTTCGATATATACGACTTTTTTGGTAAGCGCCATAAAAACTGCGGCGATAGCGAGAACTGCGGTCAGGCAGATTGATACTATGCTGAGCACGAGAGGTGCGCTGCTTGAAACGGTCACTGTTTCTGTTGCATCATTGACATTGACAGTGTTTTCGCAGCAATCTGAGCATTTTTTCTTATTTTTCATGGTATTTCCTTTCGAGGGTCAGACAAAGTTTCAGAAACGTTCAGCAAAATTTTTGAGGACAGCTCTGAGTTTCTCCTCGTTATCGGGAGAGATGACTTTATCCTTTCTTATTGCGTCCATGATATCCGAATGATCGGCTGCCATGTGTTCAAACAGCTCCTTCTCATATTCGGGAACCTTCTCAACTGGGATATCCTTCAGATAATCGTTGATTACCGCGAAGATAATGATGATCTGATTTTCTACCGAAATAGGTGAGGACTGCGGCTGTTTCAGTACCGCAACTATACGTTCGCCCTTTGCAAGACGAGCTTTAGTGTCCGCATCAAGATCAGAGCCGAACTGTGAGAATGCCTGCAGCTCTCTGTACTGCGAATATTCGAGTTTCAGAGAACCGGATACCTTCTTCATTGCCTTTATCTGAGCCGAACCGCCGACACGGGATACCGAGATACCCGGGTTTACCGCAGGTCTGATACCGGAGTTGAAAAGCTCGGTCTCAAGGAATATCTGTCCGTCTGTTATCGAGATAACGTTTGTAGGTATGTATGCCGAAACGTCGCCTGCCTGTGTCTCGATGATCGGGAGAGCAGTAAGCGAACCTCCGCCGTAATCCTCGTTCAGGTTTGCCGCACGTTCGAGAAGTCTCGAATGTAGATAGAAAACATCTCCGGGGTAAGCCTCACGTCCCGGCGGGCGTTTCAGCAGCAGCGACATTGCACGGTAAGCAACTGCGTGCTTTGAAAGGTCGTCGTAGACTATCAGCGCGTCCTTTCCTTTTTCCATAAAGTATTCGCCCATTGCACAGCCCGAATACGGTGCTATGTACTGGAGCGGTGCAAGCTCGGCAGCTGTTGCGGAAACAACGATCGTATAATCCATTGCTCCTGCGCTTCTGAGCTGTTCAACAACAGAAGCTACCGTTGATGCCTTCTGACCTATTGCAACATAAATGCAGAATACATCGGTATCTCTCTGATTTATAATAGTATCTACCGCGATAGCGGTCTTACCTGTCTGTCTGTCGCCGATTATGAGCTCACGCTGACCTCTTCCTATCGGTATCATCGAGTCGATAGCCTTGATACCGGTCTGGAGAGGGGTATCAACGGATTTTCTCGTGATGATTCCGGGAGCTATGCGTTCTACCGGGCGGTATTCGTCCGAAACTATGGGTCCTTTTCCGTCTATAGGCTCGCCGAGTGCATTTACAACTCTTCCGAGAAGCGCATCGCCGACCGGAACGGATATGATCTTACCCGTTCTCTTTACGGAAGAACCCTCTTTTATCTCGGCGTCTGAGCCGAGCATAACGGCACCCACAAAGTCCTGTTCGAGGTTAAGAGCCATACACTGTACACCGTTATCGAATTCGAGAAGCTCATTTATCATGCAGTTCTCGAGTCCGTGGATACGCACGATACCGTCTCCGACGGTCACTACTGTACCTGTGTCGGTGAGAGTGATCTTTGAATCAAAAGCCTTGATCTTGGATTTTATGATACCTGTTATTTCATCAGGGCGTAATTCCATATTCTCGTCTTTCCTTTCATCCCGCATTTACGGGAGAATTGATGAATTTCCTTTGACGGCGGAGCTGTCAGCAGATAACGCTGCCGATATCCGTTCTGAGGGCTTTGAGTTTTGCCCTTACGCTTCCGTCGAGCGTGGTGTTACCGTTTTTAACGACGATACCGCCGATTATCGACTTGTCGATCTTCTCGGTCATTACTATCTTCTTACCGAGAAGCCTGCTCATCTTTTCGGACAATCCTGCCTTTGCGCTTTCAGAAAGCGGCTCACAGGTAATGACTGTGATATCCGCGATGCCGAGGTAGTCGTTGCAGCGCTGACCGAAATATTTTGAAATATGCCCGATCTCATCGAGCCGTCCTGCTTCTGTCAGCACCATAATGAAGTTATACACGTACTCTGAGAGTTTTCCTTTGAATGCATCTCCCATGATACCGAGTTTTTCTTCCTTGCTGACGGTAGGTGTCTTTGAGAGCTTTATAAGCTCCGGGATACCCGAAATGAGCGAATCGACTGCCGAAAGCTCTGCCTTTGCATCGGAGAGCTTTGACGGGTCTTCCTCAAGGATGACTTCAAACAGCGCATCGCCGTAGGTTTTTTCAACCAAGCCTGCCATAGGTCTTTCCTTTCGGTATTATTCGTTTCCGACTTCTGCGATGAACTTATTGATAAGTGCTTCGTTGTCGGTTTTGGAGATCTCCTTTTCGCAGACCTTCTCACTTGCCATGATGACAATATCGGAGATCTGATCTTTGATCTCGTTGATTGCTTTTTTCTTTTCAAGCTCGATGCTTTCTTCGGCCTTCTTCTTCATATCAGCCGCTTCCTGCTGAGCTTCTGCGATTATCTGATTTTCACGTTCACCCGCACGTTTTACCGCAGCGGAAACGATCTGAGCCGCTTCTTCCTTGGACTCCCTGAGCTTTTCGGCATACTCTGTCTTCATAGCCTCTGCCGCTGCCTGTGCGTCCTCGGCCGCCTTCATTTCCTCACCGATCTTCTGTTTTCTCTCTTCCAGTATCTTCATTACCGGCTTATGCAGAAAGATCTTATAGATCAGAAGGATTATAAGGGTATTGATGAGCGTGAAAATGATAGTGGGGAAATTAATGTTTACCAGCTGTAAGGTATCGCCGGCTAACAGTGTAATACCCATTTTCAGTGCTCCTTCCGTTGTAATTCAGTGCGATCACTTAGCTATGCCTGTCATTCCTGTAAACGGATTAGCGAACATGAGAAGCAGTGCAACAACGAGTGAGTAGATACCTGTAGTTTCTGCGAGCGCATCACCTATTATCATCTGCTTTGTGATAGCTCCCGAAGCTTCAGGCTGTCTGCCGATAGCCTCAACTGCCTTACCGCCGCAGTAACCTTCACCGATACCGGGTCCAAGACCTGCGATCATTGCGAGACCTGCGCCTATTGCAGAAGCGCCTGCTACAAATCCTAAATTGTCCATAAAGAATACCTGTCCTTTCAATCTGCCGAAGCAGATAAATTTGCTTTTTTATTCCAAGGGCAAACCGAGCCCTAAGGTTACGTTTTATATGCGTGATATTTTTCAGCGGATATCACGCATCGGCATCTGCCATGATGACATACGACATCGTGAGCGTTACGAATATGTAGGACTGTATCACAGCCGAGAAGAGGTCGAAATACAGCGAGAGCACTGCCGGCACCGCAATAGCGAATGATCCGAGTGCGTAGTAAATGAGTCCGCCGATAACGATGCCGGAGAGGTTGTTACCGAAAAGACGCATTGCCTGAGATATCGGGTTTGCGAAATCGCCGATGATGTTGAACGGCAGCATAAACGGCATAGGCTCGATGAAGCTCTTCATATAGCCCTTGAAGCCGCCGGTCTTGATCTTGGTGTACAGGACGAGGATGAACGTTATAATCGCCCATGCTCCCGTTACCGAGATATCAGCAGTCGGGTTGCGCAGTCCGAAAAGTCCCATAAGGCAGGAGAGTATGCAGAAGCAGAAGAGTGCGCCTATGTACGGACCATAGCTTCTCTTGTATCTTGTACCCATTGACTCCTCGACATAACCGGAGAAGAAGCCAACGATCCACTCCGCGATCACCTGACGCTTTCCTTCGGGTTTCAGCTTCAGATTGCGTCCGAGTATGAAAAACAGTACAGCAAGGATTATCATTACGACCCATTGTGAGACAATGGATTCTGAAATGCACGCATTTTCCTCACCGAATATGTCCTTGAGGAAAGGCAGCGGTATCGACCTTAACGGTCCTTCGACCGTAAATGTCTTTGCGGCGGATTCCTCAGCCATTAATATAAGTTCAGGTGTCATCATATCTGATCGTCCTCCTTGTGCATACGCACATAAAAGAATGTATAAAAGACCCTCGGGAAAATAAGCGGTACAACCGCTGTTATGGGATTAATGACTTTTATCGTGAGCAGTCCCGCGAGTATTACAAAAATACCGACATACCTCAGACCGTATGACATACCGGCGATAGACCGTCCTCTGCGGAAGTCCTTGCTGTGTACTACTCTTTCTGCGGTATATCCTATCAGCAGAAAGTTTGCGACCATCAGTGCATTTCCGACAGCAAGCCCTGTATAGAGCCGCCAGTCAAATCCGGATACTATCCCGATTATAACGCATACAACGACGGTGACAGCGTTTAATATCAGCAGATACGGTATCATTGATCTGAGTTCTGATACCGCCAGTGTTTCTTTTATTTTCACAGTTTTTTCTTTTTGGTGTACTGGTCATAATAGTCATGATCCTTACGGTCATGTCTTATTTCCGAAGCGCCCGTTCCGGATTCACTGCTGTCATACATAGCTATGAGCTTTTTGAGGTAAGTCAGAGCTCCGCTGGTCATGGAGATTATACCGACCGCAACGAAAACTATATTGACCCAGTCTGGCCAGCCGAAGTGATCGACGAGCCATGTTCCACCGATAACGAACACCAGCAGCGGGATCACGACTATCAGTCCGATCTGGCTTGCGACGGCATAAACCGCTATCGGATTATCCTTTTTGTTTTTTGCCATTAGAACACATCATTTCATTATCAGAACAGTATCGAAGTCAGCCTCCAGCCGTCTTCAGTCTTTATCATAGTGCCTTCGACCGGCACTTCAGCGTTTCCGCTCTTTTCGTGTATGGTTATCATTATTGTGCAAGCGGTCTCGCTTACGGGCTGGATCCTGAAATCAGGGTTTTCCCACGAACGGTCATAATCCATGGGGGTGAATCCTGCGATTATACCGAGTGTGCCGTTTGGTCTTGTCTTGTATATAGCTCCGTAGCCGAGGGGATCGGTCTTTACATTCTGAGCAAATTCAGCTGTAAATGTACGGTCAACTATTTCTTCAAGCTGATCTATAGAAGTATAAGTCTCATCATTTACTGTATAGTATCCGTCTTCGGGAACATTTCCGTAAGGCTCATCTTTATGGCTGAGCCCTCTGATATAGTAAAGGCGGAGCACTTTATAGTTGTCCGAGATAAGCTGTATCGCAGCGTCTTTCATTTCTTCTGCAAGCTCTGTATCGACGGAATATCCTTCATCTTCCTGTTCGGGCGCAGATGTGTCAGCGGTGGTCGATGTCTGAGTGGACTGAGCATCAGGCTCGGTCTTTTTTGATGAAAAAGGCAGGAACTTATATACTATTATAAATACTGCGATTGCCAGTACCCCCGCGACAATGAGAATTATCGCGTGAAGGATCTCACTTTCGGAATGTTTTCCTTTAACTTTCATTTACACATATCTCCGATTTTTGCGGATCTCGCCGCATATTTTTGTTTAAGACATACTTAATGTCTGCTCATCAGCCAACAAATGGCTTCATAGCGCAGCTTGAAGCCATTTATTGGCTGCAAAAGTGCAAGGGAAATTTTTATATTTTAGGATTCTCCTTGCACTTTTG
>CAMOKN010000234.1 GCA_946617595.1 uncultured Clostridia bacterium | reverse complement strand
TCGCCCCCGGCGGTCTGAGCTATCTTTTCAGCCAGCTCCGCCGTAGTTCCCTCAGCCGAGAAAAACGCAGTCAGTACCTTGCTCATTCTTCATCACTCCTGTTCAGTTTTTTAAGGCAACACCGCACGACCCCTGTGCATCAGATGCGCCGTCCAGATTTTCGTCAGATTGCCTAAATTCGACGCAGGCTTGCAAGCGAAGTTCACTTCGCTTTACGCAACGTCAAGGAGGATTGGCGTCATGTTTGCTGACGGTGATGATCATGTCGGATAAGCCGGTCGTCAAGCAGGCTTGACACGGCAGATGATGTGCAGAGGCGTTAGCCGCGGGTCGTGCGGTGTTGCCTATATTATTTCATAAGCTGTCGGAAGTGCGGGCTTACTGCCCTGCATTTCTTAAAAAACGTATCATATTGCGGTTATATCCGGTCGTTACGAGGTAGGCTTTTTCGTTATGAGCCTGCATAAGACCGCTCAGGACAAAGCCGCTTAGACCGTTCACCCGGACATCCGGGTCGGAGATATCAAACAGCTCCCCTGAATCACGTTCGATAATAAGCACAGAATCCTCTTCAAAGAAAAGAGAGAGTTCAAAGAACAGCTTTTTGTTTGTCTTTCTGTTCTTTTCAAGTATAGTAAGACCTATCTCCTCTACGAACAGCGCCGCATGGTTGGCTGTTTTCTTCGGGTAATCGTGCGATAACAGGAGATCTTTGACATTCTCTGAAAGAGAAGCCGCTGTTTCAGTTGTAAGAGTATCGTCCATCACCTTGATCTCCGAATCGATATCTTTCAGCAGATAGGGGAAATTTTCCTTTCCGAACCGCAGATAAACATATACATACGCAGAGATCAGTGTAAGCAGCGAAGCAACGATAAAGCCTGCCCACATTCCGTTTATTCCGAAGATCAGTGACCCCAGTATAGGGAAAAGGATATAGAGCAATCCGTTCTGAAGTATCGCAAAACACGTCGCCATACTGATGCGGTCGATCAGCATATAGTAGGAGGTCGTCAGCGATACGATACTGCATAGCGTGAACCCAAGCGAAACGATGCGTATAGCTGTGATCGAGGGCGCAAGAGCTGCTCCGCCGCTGATACCGAACAGCCCGCAGAACTGTCTCGCAAAAATACAGATAAGAACTGTTGCTATCGCTCCTTCGAGAACAGCCGCCTTCAATGCTGCTTTCATTACTCTCTTTATCAGAACATGGTTTTTTTCTCCGTAATATGTACCGATCAAAGGCTGCATCGCCATCCCGACTCCGTCAAGTACAACGCTGAATTCTATCAGGCTCACGACCACAGCAAGCGTGACAAGACCTGTCTCACCGTAATGGCTTGATACAAATCCGATCATAACGTAATCCATCAGTGCCCAGCAGATGTATACGGAGGAATCCACGATACTGTACCTTGATGTCAGCAGAAAATCTTTGAAGGAGAGATGCCATACAAAGCGGAGAGTGTTCCCCTTTCGGAAATAATGCCAGCAGCAAGCTGCAATACCCAACCCGTTGCCGATCACAGAGCCGAGTATGATTCCCGTCATTCCCATATATTTAGCAAGGATAATTGAACATATAATATTTCCGCCGATCTGGAAAGCATAGCAGATATTATTGCAAAGCTCATCACCGTCGCTGTATACCATTTGTTCGAGATAGAATATAACGATCGTAAGGAAAGCATTGATCGGAGCAAGGCGATAGTATTTGAGCGCCTGCTCCAGCATTTCGCCCTTGATTCCGCCTATGCTGAAATACATATCCTGTATCAGAAAGATCGTAAGCGCAGAGATAAGGCCTATGGAAATGCTGATGATAAGCCCCTGCCCGTATATCTCATCGGCCCGTTTCTTTCGCATAGCACCTATCTCCCGCGTGAAAACAATGCCGACGCCTGTTGATACAAGATCTCCGAAAAATGTAACGATCCCCGTTACCGGAGTGATCGCATTTATCGCGGCGACTCCGTTTTCTCCGATAAAATATCCCGCAATGATGCTGTCGCAAAGGAGCATGATATACATTACGGCCTTGGTGAATGTACCTGATATGAACATAGAACTGAATTTCCGCTCACAAAACCCCTTCATATTTCTTCCTCCGTAATATCTGTCCCGTCTGATTTAATGTCAGCAGATAATGCCGCATAGCTGCTCAGAATGTATTATCCGAAAAAACTCAGTCGTTATTATCGTTCCTGATTATATTATAACAGAAAATCGCCAAAAGTCAATGAACAAAAAGCGGGCAGGATCTTTCGCTGCAAAAGATCCGATGCGGAAAACCGCCGGTGGAGCTTTGCAGGATCATACAGAATCCCCATGAGTTTTTGATGCCTGTGCATTCTGCATAACAAAAGCGCCCTGCTTTGTGCAGAACGCTGTTCGTTAAGGCAACACCGCACGACCACTGTGCATCAGAGGCGTTAGCCGCGGGTCGTGCGGTGTTGCCTTAATACAGATACATCACTGTCGTTGCGGACATTCCGCTCTTCATCGGGATGAGCCAGCCGCTCTCGCAGAGCTCTCTCATTATCTGCTCCGTCTCATTGAAGCATAGCAGCACAGGCAGCCTGCCTACATAGTCCGCCAGATGAGCCGGCGCGTGGTCGGTGAGGATGCCCTTCACCGTATCAAGGCGCGATAGCACATCCTGACAGATATCACTGCCGATGTCCTGAATAGCCGTATTCAGCGCATCGCCCTGTTCTTTGGTCAGGCAGGGGAAGTTGGGCTTGATGCCGTCCTCGGTCTTTACCGCCAGTCCCAGCTCGATAAGCTCCGAGCAGACCAGCTTTTCGTTATCTGTCTGAGGCTGTTCGCTCATCAGCCTGCACAGCATATCGCCGCGGGCGGAAGTCATCTTCGGATGACGCATCGCTCCGTTTACTGCAACATCCCAGAAACCGATCATACCGCTCTTGCAGTAGGAAACACTGACGCCTGTTCCGAATCCGCCGTCAGGCTCGTTCGCGGTGTCCTCTGTAAAGAAGCGGAAGCACTTCTCGCCGAAGATATCCGTCGGATAATCCGGCTCCCGCTCGCCCTGCGCCATGTCCACATAGGCAAGACGAAGTATCAGCGAGAGCAGCATCCATTTCAGAGAGTTGTTTGACATATCGCTGCCGTAGAAGCCGAGCTCCCTTACCTCATCTAACATCCCGTCGATCTCCTCTGACAGAGCATTTGCGATCTTGCCCACCGCCTGCTTGTTGGCACAGGTGATCTCATCAAAGGTCTCCTTTGTGATGATCGGCACATTGGTCTGATAGAAGCCGTTTTTCTCAGTGAGAAGGTCATACTTTACAAGCTCCCTGATATCGTCCTCGAGGTAAGCCGTCGGCATACCGAGCTGCAGGGATATCTGCTCCTCGCTCTGCTTGCTGTAATAGCAGGCCATCAGGATATTCTGCCTGAGCCTGCTGTCAAATTTGTCCCAGTAGTTATTCTTGCCGCCCCAGAAGAAAAGTCCGAGATCTACCGGCTGATAGCTGAGTTTTCCGAATGTTCTTTCCATATTCATTTTTACGCCCTCCTGTATTCTTTTCCTTGACTGAAAGAGCAGGTACTTCACCATGCTCTGCGAGACAGAGAACTGCTGAGATATCTCTCTCACCGAAAGCCCGTCAACGTAATAGGCCACCGTTACCCTGCGGTAGTTTGAATTAAGAAGTGATAACTCCCGGGTCATAAGGCGGAGCTGTTCGTTTTCCTCGGCCTGCTCCTCAAGCCTCTCCCAGCAGTTGTCGGAGATGTTCTCGTCAAGCTCTGCGGTATTGCGCTTTTCACGTCCGCGGTACCAGCCCTTGAGAATGTTGTCGGCAGTGCGCCAGACAAATCCGTAAAAGGCCTTCTCGTCGCGCAGATTTTCAACGCTCTCAAACAGCGCCAGCAATATCTCCTGCGCCAGATCCTCCGATTCCTGATATGAACTTGTCCTCGACAGGCAGTACTGAAATATCGACTGCGACATCTGAGCGACCTTCTCGCGGCGTCCGGTGTTATCCATATCTCTGTCCTCCTTTTTGGTTTTCAGAAGCTTCTGTCTTAATAGTGCGAAAATTCTGATTTGGTTAGGGCGCTCTGAAATTTTTTTGTTTTATCATACCATATATCAGTGAGCATTTCAACTGTTACGGATGCCGGGCATAACAGCTAACGGAAAAATGCCGCCCTCTGCAAGCTTGCAAAAGGCGGTCCCGGCGGGATTTGGCCCCGCGACATCCTGATAGACAGTCAGGCGCTCTTGCCGCTGAACTACGGGACCGTGTATCCTGCCGAAGCAGGACGTTTTAATTTGTAATGATGATCTCATCAATGGTAACGCCAAGGATATGCGCAAGTATCACCAGATTGTCGAGAGAGGGCAGCGCCTCTCCCCTCATCCATTTGAAGATCGACTGCGGAGTGTTGAATCCGCATACGTTCTGGATCTCGGTTATCTTGAGACCGTACGCTTTGATAAGCGCCTTTATATTAGAGCCTGTCGCGGTCATGTTGACCGTCGGCATAGATGCAGACATAAGAATACCACCTTTCCAAGCTGATCTTTCGATCAGCCAAATATAAACCGTCTGTATGCTTGCACCACATACAGACGGCAGTCATTCTATCGGAAGATGGTTCGGTGAACCCGGTCATACGATCAAACAACTATCAGTATTTGTATGCAGCACAAAAGAGCCTTGATCCTGCCGATCAAAACTAAAGCTGAAATCATACTGATAATCGTTAGCAGACATTATAGCTGTCCTGTTCGTAACGGAGTTCATCGTTTTCACCCTTTCGTGTGTAATATTCTGAATTGATCCCGGGATGTGTTCCCTCTCGTGTTGTACTGATCATATCACGGGCGCCGTGAAATGTCAAGTAGCTTTGTAGTCTACTGTAAAATGGAGGTTCGGCTTTCTTTTTCAGCATATCAGTGTAATACCGCTCGGCGATCAGCTTCGGATTTATCTTCAGAAGCCGCTGCAGATAACGTTCCCAGCTGTTCTTTTCAGGCCGTTTTGAAAGGAAGAAGTCCCGGCGGTATGAATCGTCACAGCAGAGCTGATAATACTCCTGCTCCGTGGCTTTGGTCAACCATTCTCTCTCATCATCGGCAGGAAAGGTCAGCGGCAGATCACGGGGACGGAACTCGTCGGCGGTAAGAGAGAGCGTGTTCAGGAACTGATAGTTCAGTTCTGTTCTGCCGCAGCTGCCGTTGCCTATCGTCCCGGAGATATACAGCGCGTGATCGTAACGTTCAAAGGCTTTCCAGTAATCCTCCCACGACATACTGTTCTCTTTCAGCCAGCCTAGGCATTTGACCATACTCCTTGTCAGGATGATCCCGACCTCCGGGACTTTATGCTTGACACCGAATATATCGGTTAGATAGTCGGTATCGGAGCTTTTGAAAAAGTCGTGAAAATCCACCGCGTGCAGCATACCCTTTATATATGGCAGACGTATCTGAAACGAGGTGTGATCCTCACCAAGCTGTTTACATATCAGTTTTGCGAGCTTCGGTGAGATAAGCCCCTCGCCGTCGAAACCGAGGACTCCGATATCTTGTTTGCGTTCCACGCGCTCGTACTTCATATATGCGCCGTTGAAGCCTCTCTCCTTTGAAGTGATCGGGCGTCCGCGCATAATCATCAGCTGATCGAACAGAGCGTTCTCCTCCTGCTCCCGGACGGGCAGCTTAAGGCACCGCTCCGTTGCCGCTTTGTCGAGAAAGAAATACCATCCGCCGCTGCAGGGCTTGGCATAGGACAGCAGCGCCCGGACCGAGACATCATATATCTTGTACCATGTCTTGTTCATCGGATCACCCCCGTTTCGTTGTCAGATATATTATATCACAGCTTTCTTCAAAAGTGTGTATCTTTCTTTGGATAGTTGGAATAAGTACAGCGGATTGGACAGATATGTGTTTTTAGATTACTGCGCCTCATTATTCTTGGAGTATAGTGTGTCAAGGGAAGCGCAGAGAAAGGCTGAAATTGCGCGGTTAGTAATCATCCAAAGATAACAAGTAGATGCGGTGTTATATTTGTAATGCACAGGAACTCCGTCAGATCTCCCGAAGCTGGTTCTGTTTCATTTATTCAAACACAAGCAACAATGAAAAAGTGTTCAAAAGCCACCTCTGCCGGAAATATATACTGCTACCGCAAATGCCGAGCCAACACTGTGTTGACCTGGCATTTTTTGCTTTCATATTTTTACAAAAGCTGTTCCGCAGGGCTGAAAAAGGCGCTCGCTGGACGGCTTTTTGGATATACCGAAACAGTAGTTCCGAAGTTGTGGATGAAAAAGTGTTCAGAATAGCCCTTTCCGGGAATATGAATACTGCTCCCGCATTTTCTGTTCCGGGCATATACAAAATGCGAAAATGGCATATGGTTTCACTGAATGAATACTGCTCTCACTTTTGATCTTTCTTAATAAGCCGGACACGGCCGCACAGTTTTTTCTGTTCGGGCAGCAGCTCGACTTGAAAAAGCTGTGCGTCTGCAAACGGCTGAAAAAACGGTAAACTGTCATTGGGGTGGAGTAAAATGAATACTGGTGTCACTTTTATTCTGATAATGCAGAATACCGTCGCAATTCATGACGGAAACCCTACTGTTCAAATATCAATATCCCCGACGCATAGATCACCCCCCTCCAAAACTTATGCTTCGGGAATAATATACTGCGTTCACTTTTTGCCGGGCTGATGCTATTCAGACCAGACTTTTTTAGTTTCAGATGATCTTAAAACTGCCGAAATGACAGTTTTGATTCGCAGATTTTCAATTCTACCTCTGCGGTAGTTTTGAAAAAATCACCGGCAGGTGTTCAGAAATGCCCTCCGGGGAATATGAATACTGCGTTCACTTTTTTAGTCGTCAAGCGTATAAAAGTGTTCGGATCGGTGCAGTGTAATGCGGATGTAATACCGCTGTAATGCGAAATGTAATACGCCGCCAAGCCTTGCAAAGTCCGCATCTGCGTTGTCTGCGCCGATCTGTAATACTGTAATACGCAAAAAATATATGAGAGCCGAAGGAGGTTTGGTAACTTGAATGAAATTATGCAAAACCCTGTGATAGATGAGTCGGTCTATCACGAGCCCTATGTCGTAAAGGACGGCTGTCTCTGCGAGCGCATCAAGGTCAAGGAGCAGGTCATCGAGGTTAAGCTTGCGGACTTTGTTCCCGTCCTTAGATCTGAGATCACCCTCGATGACGGCGCCGAACAAAGAAAACTGTTCCGCATCGCAGGCACCTACAAGGACGGAACATTGCTGTCCGAGCAGATCGTCAGTGCCGATGAGATGCAGAGTATGAAATGGTTATTGCAGCGCTGGGGTCAGTACGGCGCTGTGATCCCGAGACAGAATGTGTTGTCGAAGATATGCCACGCGATTCTTTTGACAAAGCAGGAGGTGCGTAACGAAACAATCTTTTTGCAGACAGGCTGGCGTGAGTTCCCCGACGGATATGAATTTCTTATGCCGAATGAAAATGTCACAGATAAAAAAGTCGAGTTGCAAGGAAGGCTGAATCGGTATAGGTTTACTGTTCCCTGCGAGAAGGACGATCTGATCTTTCTCTCCGCTATGCTTGAAAACAGCTTTGCTCCGCAAAGAATCATGCTGCCGATGCTGGCTCTGACATTTCTGTGTCCGCTGAATCACTTCTTAAAAATCGCAGGTTACGAACCGAAATTTGTTGCCGCGATAATAGGAAAAACCGGGTGCCGCAAGTCCTCGCTTGCGGCGCTTTTCTGTTCTTTTTACGGCATCTTTACGGCGAGTGATTTGCCGATGAGTTTCCACGACACAGCAAACAGCATCCTCGCAGATATATATTATCTGAAAGATGTGCTGACCTGCATTGATGATTTCCACCCGTCGGGGATGTACAAAGAGCAGGAAATGCGTGAGATCGCGCAATGCATTTCACGTTACTACGGTGATCGTTCCGGCAGAGGTCGTATGAACAGCAGACTTGAAAAAGAAAACTCCAAGCCGCCGATGGGAAATGCGATAGTAACAAGTGAAAGCACGCTTGGACTGTGTGAATCGGGCGAGGCTTGGTATCTTTATTTTGAACTTGATGAAAATGATATCATCCTCAACGAGTTCTCGGAGTATCAAAAGCTCGCAAGGCAGAATGTGTTGTCGGGAATGATGATGCGGTATGTCGATTGGATAAAGCAGAAATATCTTTCAGATGCAAAAACATTTTCAGATATGCTGCGTGATAAGTTTGAATCCTACCGCGAAATGTTTATCAGAAAGCTGACGGAGCATGGAATAAAGGCGCACACAAGAACGCCGGATATGCTTGCGCACTTGAAAATCGGTTTGGAATTTCTCCTTGAGTTTTTGGTGGACAGCGGGCAGATCGGCGCTGATGATCTCCAAAAGTATACGGATGTTTTTGATGAACGATCCACGTTATCCGCACATCGAATTACACTATGAAAAAGGGTATGTACACCGACACCACCAAGACTGAGAAGTCGCGAAGAATAATCGACTTCCCGGAGGTGCTCGCCGATCTGCTCCTTGCCTACAAAGCCGAGCAGGATGAATATATCGCGGGAATGGGCGACAAATGGAACGAAACCGACAGGCTGTTCACCACCTGGGACGGACGGCCGATGCACAATAACACACCCTACACCTGGCTCGAACGGGAGTGCAAAAAGCGGAATTTTCCCTTCTACGGCTTGCATTCCTTCCGCCATTTCTTCGCATCCGTTGAGATCGAAGCCGGCATCGACCCGACGACAGTAGCCGCGATGTTAGGCCATTCGACCCCGCAAACGACTTTATCAACGTACTCCCATTACTTTCAGGAGGCGAAGGTCAGGGCGAGCAACGTGGTGGCGGATGTGCTGCTGGGCGGGGACGAGGATGAAAAGGAGCCTGAAAAGACCGCCGGGTGACCAATTTCCAAGAACAAAGACCAGATAAAGACCAACCCCAAAAACGGCAAAATAAAGAGCCTTGTAAACCGCGTATTTACGCGATATACAAGGCTCTCTATTGGTCGGAGTGACGGGACTTGAATTGAAAGATTCGATTATTGCGTTTTAGCGTATCTTCCGTAAAGCCCCTATTTTACGCATTTTGCGTTGATGTAACTTTTGCAGCTTGATGCAAAAAATCATAAGTTTTCGTAAGAATAATGGACAGGCCTCTGACATCTCTGAATCTATTTTTAAGGAGAATAACTATGAATATCATTGAAGAGATGTACAATGGAGATCTGTTTCCTATTGGGACATACAGCAATTCCTGCGAGGAGTATAAGAAAGCTATGGACTCACTTGTCGCTGCCGAGACGGAGCTGCTGAACACCTATCCGCAGATCAGAAAGTTGTTTGACAAGTATCAGAGTGCTCAGTTCGAGCTTATCAGCATTAACAACAGGCAGGAGTTTGTGAATGGGGTTAGGATTGGGGGACAGATGGTGATGGAAATGTTGAGACCGATTGAATGAATTAATTGCGATAGCCGATCCGGTGACGGGTCGGCTATTTTCATATGTAATATCTTAAAGATTATAAAACCTATATATTGTTTTCAAGATCTTTTATTGTTTTTCCATCTTTTGTCTTCCAAGAGGTTTTACCGTTTGAGTTTTTGCCGATTACAAATTGAGCAGCACCAGAAACGGATTCAAACAAGACATCTTCTTGTAGTATATTATTTTCAACTTTACATTCTAATCGTTTCTTTTTATTATCATTGGTTAATAGTGAGTGTATCAAATCATTGATAGGAGCTATTGTGCTTCCTTTTAATACTCGGATTCCTTCTGACGTAATTGTAGCAAATGCATGAACTGTAAAGTCTATATCTTTTCTCTTATGCACTAATGATAACTCGATTGGACTATTGTAATCTTTTGAAAATGGAAGAATTGTAGTATATGTAATTCTCACATCTTGTATTTCTGTTATCTCTGATGATATGAAATCCACATGTGATTCATCA
The DNA here is from genome assembly GCA_946617595.1 of uncultured Clostridia bacterium. Classification (GTDB taxonomy): domain Bacteria; phylum Bacillota; class Clostridia; order Oscillospirales; family Ruminococcaceae; genus Ruminiclostridium_E. Next base: position 2,744 of record CAMOKN010000234.1, on the reverse strand, counting down.
AAAAGAAGGACATTGTATTTTCCTTTACACAAAGCACTATTATAAACAATGCCATCATAACCTTGTTCCTTAATAACATGTGCCATTGTCTGAGTGATATGATAGAACACTTCAGTATTATCTGTGTTAGGCTCACTAATTTTATCAATTAGTGACCACAGTGGTGTATATTTGACATCAGAATAAATCTTATCTGTAAAACATGCAAGAACAAGTTCTTTATTCAATTGAAATTCAGCAACACTATATCTTTGACCGATTGAAGGCCGCATTTCGTGTATAGCTGTGTCTTTATCGAACGCGACGTATAAAAACGCATCTGAAACTGTATTGAGTCTTCCGGCTTTTCTGAACATTTGAGGTGGAACTCGACTATCTTTTTCTTGAAATCCATATACTTTAGGAATGCTATTCTCACTAATTAATGAATCAATTCTTTCTTGCTCATCTGCACTATATGCTTTCATATTCTGTGCTTTTAACATAAATAAATGCTGAATGGAAAACCTCAATGGTCCTGTGTTCTTTTCTTGATTTAATAAGTTAATCTCTTCATCGGATAGAATCACCCTATAAAAAGATTCAATTACATCAGAGATATTGACACCTAACTTTGATTCATCAGTACTTTTAATACATCTTGCACGAAACAATGGAGTACCTTGTTTTATTGTATATGTAGGAAGTTCGGCTTTAAACAATGCACTAAAGTATTCAGAATATTCTCTTTGTACAATACTCAAGATTTCATTTTCTCTGTTTCGTAGTTCATCCCATTTTTGTTGTTCATTATCAAAGAAGGCCTTTAATATTATTTGATCAACGAAATTATTATTGTTCTTATCTTTTGACATCTTATCACCTTTGTTGGATTGCTATATGTTAAATACTCTTATTATGACTTCAAAAATCTGGATTTTTAAGGCTCCTTTTTTATATATTTTCAATTTTGGAATGCTTCTTCTTTTAGATTAGTAAATAGTTCTTAGAGTCGCAAATATAGTTGGTATATAAGCATTCTGGTTAAGTGTATCCATTATCCAATTACAGAAAACCATTCAATCAATAAACACAACCCATCTTCCGTTTCGTTTTCCGTTCTCTCTGGAGATCAATCCTTTCTCCTGCATTTCGACGGTTCTTGTCTTTACCCAGCGCTCGGATTTGCCTGTCAGCTCAGCAATTTTCTTTTGGGTGACATTCGGATCATCTTTCATAATGCTGATGATAGCCATTTCTTCCAAAGTGCAATTTTTGCACTTTGAAACCACAGGATCTGCACTTTGAACCTTTTCATAGTCAACGTGAAGCTGTCGGTTCTTTAGTTCATTTGCCCCATTCATTATGAGATTTTCAAAAAATCTGTCAAGATATTCTGTGGTGGAATGAATATTATTCTTCAGATCGTTATAATTGGCACGCACAAGAGCGTTTCTGAAATACCAGGAATTAGCGGCAAACACCTCGTTGCTGATATTATATCCAAACGTTTTAAGATACTTTATGACAAATACCGCAGTAGTCCTCGTATTGCCCTCACAGAATGGGTGTATCTGCCATATCCCGGAGGTAAATTTTGCGATATGCTTCACAGCTTGTTCTGCGGATATCCCTTGATAGGAAAACTGCTTCTCCTGCTCAAAATCGTAGTCAAGGGTTTCCTTTATGCTGTCAAATGAGGCATAAAAGACCGTATTGCCGTTCAGCACCCATTCCTTTTTTGTGATGTTGTATGTGCGGAACTGACCTGCTTTCTTTATTATACCCTCGAAAAGTCTGCGGTGGATCGAGCAGAGCTCGGCAGGAGAGAACTGAAATGTCTTCTCGGAAAGCAGCTCAGCTATTCTTACAGAAACCTTATCCGCTTCCTCGCTCGGGCTCTCGATCTCTGCACGCTTGTCACGCTGCTCATAATAGGACTGTATTCTGTTCTTGGCAGCTTCAATAGTTATCTTTCCCTCTATGTGCTCCTTCGCAGTATCGAGAAGATAATCAGAGGTCTTTAAGCCGTCAACGTCCTGCAAGCCGATGGCTGTCTGCCAGGCATAGCTTTTTTCGGCACGCTCAGGCTCGCCCTGTTTGATGTATTCTTCAAGGTCATATTGCCAGTTGTATTCGTTTGACATTTTGTCACCTCTCGGTATTTCTTTATGATAATCTTAAAACTATAGCATATCCTCGCTAAATTCATTTGCAATTCCGAGTGGAATGATGTGTAGGCTAAAAACGGAATAGATTACAGAACAAAAGAGAACAGACCCGACATCTTTGTAATAAAAAGTTTTCAATTCGCTTTATTGCTTTACAACGCGAAATGGTGTATAATGATAATTACAGAGATGTCAAGGGTCTGATTATAGGAGGGATCAGACATGGCAAATATCAGAAAAAGAGGAAATACATATCAAATTCGGGTGTCCTGTGGGTACAAGCTGAATGGCGAGCAAGTCGTGCAGACTTTAAGCTGGAAACCGCCAGAGGGCATGACACCCAAACAAGCAGAAAAGGAAGTACAGAAACAGGCGATACTGTTTGAGGAGAAGTGCCTGCGTGGTCAGGTCACAGCAAATGTAAAATTCGAGGAATTTGCGGAGCAGTGGTTTGAGGAGTATGCGAGGTTGAACTTGCGGAAGTCGTCATTTGAAAGAATGCGGCAAGTCACTCAACGAGTTTATCCTGCGTTCGGACATCTGCGATTAGATCGAATAACAGGGCGGCAGATACAGCAGTTCATCAACGAGCTT
>CAMOKN010000233.1 GCA_946617595.1 uncultured Clostridia bacterium | reverse complement strand
CTTTGGAGTGTCGCTGTGTATGAAAGATTTGATTCGGACTATGGTGCTTTTGATCTCGAAGGTATTGTTATCGAAATCGATATTCTCCCATTTCAGCCCTATTATCTCCGAACGCCGCAGCCCGTAAAACAGTGTCATATAGACTATCGGATACAGCTCATGACCCTTGAACGCATCAAGTATCTGCTGTGCTTCCTTTGCGGTCTTGTAAGCTCGCTTCACCTGCTTTTCTCCTGCTCCCTTCGGAACTTTTACTGCCGCAGCGGGATTGGAAGCGATAAGCTCCAGTACGCACGCATCGGAAAGACTGCCCTTTATAATGCTTGAGATCTTCTTGATCGAAGCATAGGACAGTCCGCCCCCGGTGCGATGATTGCCCTTTGTGTGCAGATAGCTGTAGAAGTCGAACACCACTTTAGGCGACATTGCTTCAAGGGTTATCTTTCTCTCGTCGAAATAGGGGAGAATATGTGCTTCAGCACTTACCTCATACGCTTCCGCAGAGCTTTGGGCTATCGTCTCCCGGTGTATCTGCAGCCACTCCCGCAGATAGTCCGAATACAGAAAATCGTCCGACATCTCTCCGGTCTCAAGGTAAGCGTACTTTTTTATATAGTCATCAAGCTTATCCTTAAGAGCTTTCTTGTTGCCCTTTTCCTTGATACCTGTGGCTACCCACTTATATGCCCATCTGCCGTTCTTCTTATAGGAAAGAACGACATACATAAATCCGTTTTTAACCTGAATACTTGCTTTCATATTTCTATCCTTTCTGCCGGCAGAAAGGCATTGCGATATTTTCCGCAATGCCCTGCCTGCTGTTGTCACTGAATTATAACGATCTTACGCTCACCCTCGGGGAGTTCTGTGTTTGTCTGATGTGCAATACTGTCAAGAAGCTCGACCACGCCCATTTTGGGAATGATAAATTTCTTGCCGATACGCAGAGACTTCACCACCTTGGTCTTAAGAAGCTCATACGCCTTGAGTTTCCCTATGTGAAGAATTTCGCAAAGCTCATCGATAGTAAGTACGTCGCCGTAGTTTTCAAGTTTCATAGTAATTTATTCCTTTCTGTATACGCTGTCGAAGCTTCCGACAGCGAGTAATTTTTTGGGTGTTGCCAGTCCCGCCATAAAAGACGGGACCACGCCTTCTTCATAGTTATATTATTTAATTATTTCTTTGCTTGTTTGCGGTTTTAACCGGATACCACGGTACCCGTTCACGCTTTTGCCGCTCACGAGTACCCGGCATTTTTCTGCCCGCTGACCGATGGTTTTTGCAAAAACTTCCGAAAATTTACGGTCACTCGTAAACTCCATTGCGCCGCCGCAGAAAGCTATAAATGCCTCGAATAGCTCTGCCGTGGAGACTTTTTCGTCCGGTGCATCTTCAACGCGTTCGCAGATGAAATCAATTACCGCGCTCGTTTCATCATCGGGAACATATGTTATCATGCTGTTTATTAAGCTCTGCGTCTCCTGTTCCCCGCTAAAGCGGTAATTCCGCTGAATCATCACGGGAGCATATTTGAAAAGACAGGTAGATATTATCGCGCTGCCCTCGCTTGCAAGGAGGGCGCTAAGATGCTCGATCCTCGCTTCTTTCGGGACCGTGAAAGGGAACACAAAGTATTTTATGCGCTCGTTCAGCGCCTCGTCGTAATTGGTGCCGCGAAGGATAAAGTTCGAGGCTAAGGCGACTTTGAGCTTGCTAAGGCGCATAGCCTTCACTTCTCCACCCTTTCGCTCAACCGGCAGGTCGTCCTCTGTCGAGCATAGGGACTTAAGGGCTGCCACTTCTTTCGGTTTGAGCCGCTCATTCGGGACATCGTAATAAGTAATCAAATTCGCCGTTGCCGTGTATCCCAATGAGAACCGGTCCTGTATCCGCGTGAAATTGAGCGGGAAGCAATCGCCCGGTGCCATTAGCTTTTTCAGCAGCGACAACAACACGGATTTGCCTGAGGACGGCGCACCAAAAAGGATTGGCAAGCACTTAAGGCGCTTTGGTGTCAGCAAAAGCGCTGCCAGCTCCCACATTCGTTCGATCAGTGCCGCTTCACCACCTGTACAGGTGTGCAAGTAGCACGAAAAGTTCGGACAGTGCTGCGCGCCCACATATGCCGGCGAGACATGATACGGAAGGTAGTGGAAGCAGCGCTGAGCGCGATTGTCCGGGACGAACTGACCGGTACGTACGTCTATGACACCGTCGAGCGTATCAACGAGGTTATCATCGATCTCGACCGATTCGTTCGCTATATCAGCGAATGTCATCAGAAGGCCGCAGACTTCACTTATCACGTGAACAGATGTCGCATCGCCGATCATGGTCCGACAGAACGAGGAGATCATCATCTTCACGCCTTCTTTTGTTCGATGTTCGAAGTGCCTTCCGACACGAACATATAATTCGCCATTGGCTATCAGCGCACCGAACTTTTCCGCAAAACCTCGCATAAGCTGCGACGGATTGACCTTGATCTTTTCCGTGCTCGGCAGCGGGGCTTGCAGCTGGTGTCTTTCGCCTGTCTGCGCGGCCGGCAAGCGTTCCGCAGCGTTTGCCTTGAGGGTTTGCAAGATTCCCTTTGCCTCGTCGAACCGCATCTGTACATTGGGTAACAGCGACACGGGCGCTAATTTGCTGGGCTCAGGCGGTACTGGCGCAGGCATTTGCGCCACCGGCACCGACGTTGAAGTTGCCGAAACAGGTGTCGGCGTAGGAATCGCCGTAGCGGGAGCTGCTGGGGTTGCTGAAGCCGGTGTCGGCACATAAGTTTCCTGCGCTATAGCCGCACTCTGAGGGGTGTCATCAATGTGAACAAACGGGTTCACAGCGACGTGAATAAACGGCTTAATGACCGTTCGGGAGGCTGTCTCTGCGTTTCCGCAGGGGTTTTGTGCATTTGAAACTGTGGGTGTCATTGTTTTATTCCTTTCTTTACGCTCGCTGAGCGGGCTTGGTTGACGGCGCCGCGGCGCCAATGGTTCCGTGATCACAATTACATTATAATTCATTTCATAGGTGTTTTCTCGGAAGATTTTTTCAAATTTTTCCCGCATTATAGTTTTAGGAAAGATTTCCAAAAACTATTGATTTTTTTATCATTTTAGGTTATAATATATGTATTGAAGTCGGAAGGAGCGAGAACATGAACACAATAAGACGCGAGGAATATCTAAATAAGCTGATTGCATTCAAAGACAAGCAGATAATCAAGGTCATAACCGGAATAAGAAGATGCGGTAAGTCAACGCTCATGGAGATGTTCTGCGATCATCTCCGGGATAGTGGCATATCCGACGACCAGATCATATATATCAATCTTGAAGATTATGACAACAAGGAGCTTTGTCAGCCCGATGCACTGCATAAGTACATCAAGAAACACCTTGCCAAAGACAAAATGACGTACATCTTCATAGACGAGGTTCAGCAGTGTGCAGAGTTCCCCAAGGTCATAGACAGCTTCTTCATAAAGAAGAATACCGACATATACCTCACGGGTTCAAACGCTGTGATGCTGTCGAGTGAGATTGCAACTCTACTGTCGGGTAGATATGTGGAAATCTCCATGCTTCCGTTATCCTTTAAGGAGTATGTTTCTGCTTCAGACGACAGCCGCAGTCTTTCCGAAAAGTACAGGGATTATGTAGAGCATGGTGCGTTCCCTTATGTCTTGCAGCTTAAAGATCAGCCGCGAGAGATACGGGACTATCTCGACAGCCTGTTCAATACCATTATCGTTAAGGATATAGCGAGCCGAAAGAAGCTGACAGATATAATGATGCTAGAAAGCGTAGTGCGCTTCGTTTATGATAATATAAGTAACCGGCTTTCAACAAAAAAGATCGCCGATACCATGACTTCTGACGGCAGAAAGATCGACACAAAAACAGTAGAAAAATACCTTGATGCACTCATATCAAGTTTTGCTGTTTATAAGGCTGAAAGATATAACGTCAGAGGCAAGCAAAGACTCAAAACTCTCGAAAAATATTATGCCGTCGATATAGGTCTTCGCTATGCTCTTCTCGGCTCTCGATCTACCAATGTAGGGCGTATGCTGGAGAACATTGTTTATCTGGAATTACTGCGCCGCGGATATGAAGTTTATGTCGGAAAAATCGACGATCTTGAAGTCGATTTTGTTGCAGTAGATGAAGACAAACGCACGACATATTTTCAGGTCGCTGCGACGGTTCGTGACAGCAAAACTTTGGAGCGTGAGCTTGCACCTTTGCAGAAGATAAATGACCACTATCAGAAGTATATTCTTACCCTTGACGAAGACCCTGATTCGGACTATAACGGGATAATGAGGACAAACGCTCTAAAATGGCTTATCTCCTGAATATCAGAACAAACGCCATATCGTAAAAACTTACTATATAAGAAAAGAGGAAAAGCATTTCTTGCTGATGTGCTGAATAATAAAAATGAAAAACTGTGGCATTATTTTTTCAATTGATTATGGTATCAAAAAATCAATTGCAGACTTTTACAAACAAAGCGGTGTATATATTGCTCATGCACTCGGGAATCGTCTGCTTGATATTTTATGTGCTGATCTCCAAAAAAACAAAGGAAAGGATTCTCCTGGGAAACTTATAATCGAAAACGGCGAAGAAACCCACTTCACATTGTTTTTTTTAATTTCCTCGATCTATGATGCCGCCGCACTTATTTCACCCTCGGCTGAACTGCCCGCAAATTCTTTTAATACTTATTATCAGCTTTTAGATGAGTTGACTAAGGTGGTCTGTTCTTACGTTGCAGATGCGACAAAATTATATGATATGAATTTAAAACAGCTCGAATTTGCCAATTACATCGATCCTATTTCGACAACAAAAGTCACGGGCAGAACTCCCGATGAAAGAATTTACCAAAGATATCTCCTTTGGATTATAGAACGATACTTCGTCAACGACCAGTTCAGGAAAGATACAGCAACAGAACTTTTCCACGGCTTTTGCAGCGACAAGTTCATTTACGGTCTGGATTATAACAAAAACAGTTTTTCCAAGCGTTTTAACACACTTTTTTCTGACTATCTGGTCGGGTTCTGGGGCATTACGAACAAAACAGAAACAACCGACACTAAAAAGGGCAATCAGGACAAATTGATCGATATAGACTATTACAGTAAGATTTTCGGACATAACGGTCTTATCGAAAATCTGAAAAAAAATAATATTATCGACCTCTCGTATAAAGAAAACGATCCGCCTCGTATAATAATTGACCGCATAAGATTAGCCTCCTTTATTAAAGGATTTGAGATAAGATCTAAATACAATATCGTAAAAATGCTGACTGATCCCGACTACTCAAATGTGAGAAACAGTGAGAGAGGCTACAGCAACGGGATCGTTCTTGAAGCCTTATTAAACAGGCTCAGCCTTGCTCTTAATCCGGTTTTGTTGCACAGTATCAGCCTGGAGCTTCACGGGATATCTGCCAATATATCACAGATAATAACGGCAGTATATACCCATATCTTCAAATTGACGGAGATCAACCGGATTACAGGGACAGACGCTGATGATCACTATAATGCGCTCCGTAAAAAAATAAGTACCTTCGCCAAAGATACAAAGCAACTTAAATCTGATTATTCTGCTAATATATTCACGATTTTTTATATGAGTGTGTCGCTGTATGAATATACAATCAAGCAAGGGCTCTGTACACTTTCGGATCCGTTCATCAGCAGAAAAGAAAGCAACAGCAAATACATAGATCGATTTCTCTCATTTCAGATCGACGAAGACCAGGCAGAACGTCTGCGGTCACAGAGCATCTCGCTGAATTTCAGCCGTCGAGAATACGAAAAGTTGGATCTTCTGGACAGAGACAGCTATGATAAATACAGTGATGGGATAACGCGCTTTAAAAGAGAGGAACAAAAAAGGGCGGAAGAGGATGAACTAATAAAAAAAGCTTCCAAAGCTATATTGAAAAAAGCGGCGGGAGCAAAAGACCGCGCTCAGGAAGATGACAGCAATTCCGACAGCACCTGTGACGAAAATGATATCTGCACAGATGCACCCGAAACAATTGCAATCCCTGAACCGCTGCCGAACTTTATAAAAGCAGATGATAACTGCGTCGAACTAATTGACTTCTATAAAGAGAACAAGTCTGATATAATCAAATTCATAGAGAGCGGCAATGGGAAAAAGAAGATATCCCGCGACAATATCCTGGATAACTACAAGCACGTTTTTTACATGATCAACGTCCTGTGCGGGGACAGAACAGACGGACTGACGGTATTCCTCTGCTTCTTCCTGTACTACAGCCTTGAAGATCTCAGGGTCATGCGGCATATGTATAATTCCGACAGAAATACAGAGCCAACCGTGAAAACTAATATTGCGTCCAGGCAGATAACGCTGAAAGAAAAAGCGGGGCTTATGGAAATACTGAACCGTATGCTGATATGTATATCCGGAAAAAGCGGCAATACTATTATAAATGATATCTATCAGCAGCTGAATGATCACATAACTTCTTTAATCGTAAAAGACGATGTCTTTCTGACGAACAAAAAACTGGCTTCATTTTGTGCAAATATCGAAGCCTGGTCAAAAGACGAGATCAAAATTGCTTTAGATAATAAAGCAAGCAAAGACCGGACAGGCAGCGATAACTGATCTGCAAACTATAGCTGCAGCTTGAATAATCCATTATGGGTACCTCTAAAAACCGCTTTGAACAGAGAAAATGAGATAGCCGCGTCGAATACAAGGAAAGCCGACGAAGCCGGGCTGGTCTGTCGGTCAGCCCCTCTGTCTCGCAAGCTCGACACCTCCCCGCTACCGGGGAG
>CAMOKN010000232.1 GCA_946617595.1 uncultured Clostridia bacterium | reverse complement strand
GGGGTTGGGGGTCGGGGTTTCCACCCCCTTACGCCCCACAAAAAAAAAAGCCCGCCCGCCACACCTTACGGCGGGCGGACTTTTATGTTGGCTTGGATATAGAGGAATTCGAACCCCATAGGGTTAGGCGCGAAAGCGCTGTCGAATCCCCTATGCTCCACCAGCGGCGGACGCGCCGCAGCGAATCCGCCGATAGTTACATCTGTGGGCGGATTTTTGCGATGTATCACAATTTTAACAGAAAGATTTTCAACTCCTGCGCAGTGGATCTCCATGGTTTTTCTGAGAATAGATATTTTCTGTCTGCATATCCGCTGAATGATATATATTCAACAATAATACAACCGGAGGAATCTGAAATGACATACGAAGAAGCTCTTGAAACGATCAGCCCCGGAAAGTACCGCCACTATAAGGGAAACGAGTATGAAGTTATCGGGATAGCAAAGCATTCAGAAACTCTTGAACCCATGGTAGTGTACCGAGCACTTTACGGCGAAAAGGGATTGTGGGTCAGACCCGCAGGTATGTGGAATGAAACGATCGACTCGCAAAAGACAAAAAGATTTACAAAAATATAATATATGCCGGAATGTGAAGTTCATCACATTCCGGCATTTTTATCCTGTCAGTATTCTCCGTACTCACAGCCGATACGGTCAGCTCTGATCTTGTCGATCAGCTTTCTGCCGGAATCGGTCTTTTTATACAGTATGATCTCGCCGATACCGTTTCCGCCGTTCCAGAGCCTGTTGTGGCGCTTTGAGCCGTCCGGAGCTTCATAATTCACAAGGATCATATCTTCTTTTTTGCAGCGAACCTTAGTTATCATTCCTGCATCAAGGTTCTCCTGATGCACATACCAGAATATCTCATTATCAGTTTCCTTTGAGGCAAAACGGGTCTTCGTAAGTGTCCAGAATTTCGAGAAATTGAACTCGTATGGAGTTCCCTCATACCAGAAAGCACTCAGAAGCTTTCTGTCAAGCGGAACAAAATAAACCTTCGGGCAGCCTCCACCGATGTCAAATACGCTGTCAGTAAGCCTTTTGCCGGTAACAAGGCTCGTCATGCTGTTTGAGGACAGCCATACCCACGGACTTGTGAATCCCCTGCCCCAGTTTTTGTCTGCATAACCGAACGAATGCTCGGGAGTTACGGTAAAGCGCTCACCGTTAAGGATAACATATCCGCTGTAAAGTGTTTTCATTCCCTCAGCGTGCCAGTACATCTCAAATGCTTTCATCATTCGTAAAGGTTCGCTTGCACCGTACCCGACATTGAAGGCGGTTATCTTTTTAAGCTTGAGATCCCACTGCATACTTCCGCTGTCACACATATATTCGGGGTGCATACCGCACTCTATCTTTCCGACCTCTGCCCTGCCCCGGAGTATATCGTCGGACGCAAAGCAGTCATCAGCAGCAACGCTGTACGGTTCTATCTTATGTATCCTGACATCTGACCATGGAAAAAATCTGTGTATCTGGCACTTTCCCTCACCCCAGCAGCCAGCCTTCACCATAAGATATGAAGGTTTTATATGAAGACGCTTGTTCTGCGGTAGCTGACCGAGTATAGGTCTGTCGCAGCCGAGAGCTGGATTGCAGGCAAAAAATTCAATGAAGAACTGCTTCTCCTTACCGGTTTTATCACTGATCCCGGTGAAAGAGTGCCACCACCAGTCGTAGCCGTTCACAGCAAAACTGCCGTCAAGCATAAAACCGTTCCTGCTGCGGTCATGTGAATTGAAAGACATAAAAACCTCCTGTCAAGCCGCGTCCGGAAGAGCACCGAAGATATCGCTCTCTTTCTGTGTGCTTACTGTTATTTCCTGTCCGTCTGTGACGAACTTTATATTCCCGTTCATATCAGTGCGCAGTATCTTTGCGCCGTAGTAAATATAGCGTTCGACTATGTCCGCGTGGGGGTGCCCATAGTCGTTCTCTGCGCCGACACAGAATACCGCGTAATCGGGAGATACAGCGTTCACAAATCCTCTCGTGCTTGAAGAATCACTCCCGTGGTGCGGGACCTTTATCACATCAGCGTCAATATCCGCTCCGCTCGCAAGAATATCCTCTTCGGCATCTTTTTCGGCATCGCCGCAGAAAATGAACCGTGTATCGCCAAACGTGAACATTACCACTGCCGAGCTGTTGTTAAGGTCATCGTATTCTCCGACCGGAGCGATCACTCTGATATTTCCTCCGCTGCCGGTATCGCAGACACTTCCGGGTACCGCATAGATCACCGGGATATTTTTTCTGCGTATGCTCTCCATAAGCCTGCTGTAACTTCCGGATTCCGGCTGCATCTCATAAGGAAGCTCCGGCATCATTATACTGCCGACCTCATACTTATCGGCTATTTTGTACATACAGCCCATGTGATCCGAGTGAGGGTGGGACATTATTATCATATCCAGACGCTTGATCCCGAGATCCTTAAGATACCGGTTCACAGCACGATAACTTTCGTATTCACCGCAGTCGATAAGAATATTCTGTTCCGGAGTGCGGATAAGAGCACAGTCTCCCTGCCCTACATCAATAAAATGCACCTCAGCATTTCCGGCATCAACTTTTCTGTTTGCGGGTACTCTTCCATTCAGAAAAGAATATATGCTCCTCCATGTCGGAAAGTCATCGCTGAGTTCGGCAGCCTCGTTGATACTCACCGCGGTCAGGAATATCGCCGCAATTATCACAAGTACGGAAAGAACGATCCGCACAGACTTAAATTGTAATAATCTGCGCATCACAAAGTTCCCCTCCGCGCCGGTCCCGGCATCACTCGCTCTTGTTCATCTTCCGCTCGTACCATTCCTGCTTTGTCATTATCACCTGACGCGGCTTGCTTCCCTCGAAGCCGCCGACAACGCCGAGCTGTTCCATCGTATCTATCAGTCTTGCGGCACGCCCGTACCCGAGCTTCAGTCTGCGCTGGAGATAGGACGTGCTTGCCTGACCGGCTTCGATCACCGCTTCGATAGCTTCATCAAGCTTATCATCGTTAATATCTGCGCCGCCTTCTTCGTCATCACGCTGCTTTCCGCCCTTTTCGGCTTTCTGAGCCGCGATCTCTGCCTGACGGTCGATCTCGTCGATGACGCTCTGGTCGTAGTCGAGAGTAAACGAATTTTTGATGAAATCAACTACCCTCTCGACTTCTTTATCGGACACCCAGCAGCCCTGTACACGCATAGGCTTAGGCATTCCCACCGGCGCATAGAGCATATCTCCTCTTCCGAGAAGCTTCTCTGCACCCGCACTGTCTATGATAGTGCGGCTGTCCACCTGTGAAGCGACTTTTAGCGCAATACGACTCGGTATGTTTGCTTTTATTACACCGGTAACGACGTTTACCGACGGACGCTGAGTAGCGATTACAAGATGCATTCCCGCAGCACGCGCCATCTGTGCGAGTCGGCATATACTGTCCTCGACCTCGCCCGGAGATGCCATCATCAGATCGGCAAGCTCATCAATGAAAATAACTATCTGAGGCAGCGGATCAATGTCCTCACGGGTCTTTGCGAGCTTGTTGTAACCCGAAAGATCGCGCACATTGTTATCCGAGAACATCTTGTATCTGTTGAGCATTTCAGTGACCGCCCACGCAAGTGCGCCGGAAGCCTTCTTCGGGTCGGTGACAACAGGTATCAGAAGATGCGGTATGCCGTTGTAGATCATGAATTCGACTGCCTTCGGGTCGATCATCAGCAGTCTTACCTCGTCCGGAGTAGAACGGAAAAGTATGCTCATTATTATGGAATTGACACATACCGATTTACCGGAACCGGTAGTTCCCGCAATAAGTATATGCGGCATCTTCGCAATATCTGCGATAACGATGTCTCCGGAGATGCTCTTTCCGAGCACAGCGCCAAGCTTGCTCTTCGTCTCCCTGAATTCCTTTGTGTCCACCATTTCGCGGAAAGGCACGCTCTCAACAGTGCGGTTCGGGACCTCGATACCCACAGCTGCCTTATTCGGTATCGGAGCTTCGATACGTACACCGGCAGTTGCCAGATTAAGCGCTATATCGTCCACAAGTCCGGTGATCTTTGAGATCTTCACGCCCGGAGCGGGCTGAAGCTCATAACGTGTGACCGACGGTCCTCTTGCCGCTTCGAGGAATTTAGTTTCCACACCGAAGCTTTTAAGCGTGCTGACAAGCTTTTCGGCATTGTGCGCGATCTCTGAATTGATATCCTCGTCGGTACGCTCGTGAACAACATCGTTCAGCAGTTCGAGCGGCGGCAGGGTGTAGGATTCACCGTCCGCAAGCACTTCGCTTACATAGCTCTGACCATGCTCGTCCTCTTTTATGACAGTTCCAAGAACACGGGCATTCTCTTCCGCGGCAGCGGCACGCTCCTGCTGTTCACGAGTAAAGTCTTTTATCGCATCGACTATATCAGTATCGTGTTTTTCGGTCTGCGGTACAGTAGAAGTCTCCGGAGCTGTGAGCTGTGTGATCTTATAATCATCGGCGTCAGCTTCGCCGGTATTCTGCTCCGCTGCGCTGACGGGGGTATCTTCCTTCCACGGAACATCGTCCTCCGAAGCGGAACTTTCCGGTACGGCAGGCTCAGGCTCATTGTTCACGGGTGCGGCAGCCGCGTTCACCGGATTTATCAGACTCTCGTGTCTCACGACAGGGTTAAGATGCTTCTCCGGAACGGCATTATCGCTCTCGTCCGCAAATTTAGGCTCATCGGGACGGTACGGCTCTACCGGTGTACTGTCTGTGGGGAATGCCGGCGGCTTGTCCATTTTATTTCTGTCATACTTTACATTCAGATAATCCTTGAGATCTTTCTGGAACTCCGCACTTTCCTGCTTCTGTTCCCTTACGGGATCCTTGTTTTCCTTCTCCTTCAGAGCAGCTTCTTTTCTGTCCTGTTCAGAAACTTCCTGCTGCGCGCCGGTGGTGACGCTTGCTATAGAATCGAATTTGCTCCTTCTGCGCTGGAGCGCTGCCTGTTCGCTTTCCTCACGTCTTGCCTGACGCGCGGCGTTTTTCTGCTCACGATATTCGGCACGCTGTCTTAAACGCTCCTCTTCGAGCTGCTTAAGATCTTCGGCTATTACGTCATGCTCCTCTGCGGCGCGTTCTCTGCGGTCCTTTATTTTCTTTGCCGGCTTTTTCAGCGCATTGAAAAGATCAGCAAGAGACTTGTCCGCTATTATCATTACTGCAACGAATACGACCAGCACAAGTATGATTATAGCACCTACCTGACCGAACAGAAGCAGCGGTACTCCGAGTATCACTCCGGCAACTCCGCCGCCGGACATCGCCTTTCCCTTTTCATATACGTATTTTATCGTATCCCCGAACTTTGTGCCGGTACCTGACGCTGCCGGATCACCGATAGTTCCCACAAATATGACCTGTGCCGCCGCGCTCAGCAGAAGCACGAGCAGCAGAAGCTGAAACAGCCGCTTTGCAATGGTGGATCTTGTCATATCGGCAGAGATCATGACCGCAATATAGATCATTATTGGACCGACAAGAAAAACTGTTATACCGAAAACGCCGTGAAGGAACGCATGAAGATGATCCCACGCGGACATTTCCTGAGCAAATGAGTCACCTATCACCGAAAGGAAGAATATAAGAAGTCCCGCCGCAAACAAAACGACAGAGGCAGTATGCCGCCTTTTCGCGTTTGCGCGGAGAAGCTCCTCTTTTCTCTTTTCAAGTCCGGCCTGCGTCTTTGTTGTTTTTTTCTGTGACGACGAGCCGTTTTTTGTTTCCGCCATTATATGTAGCTCCTTTTACTTCCACGATCTGCGGGACACCGGATTTATGGGTATATCTAAAACCCGCTTTGAAAAGAGAAAATGAGATAGCCGCGTCGGATACAAGGAAATCCGACGAAGCCGGGCTGGTCTGTCGGTCAGCCCCTCTGTCTCGCAAGCTCGACACCTCCCCGCTGCCGGGGAGACCACGCCCGGTTAGGAGGGTTGACGCAGTAGACGGTCACGGCCGGAAGCCGGGGGAGTCCGGCCAACATTATAACACGTTTACCGACAAAAATCGATATGTTTACAAAATAATGATTTGGGCATAAGAGAAGAATATAACGGAACTGACGGCGCGGCCGGATCGTTTTTTCCGTTATAGAAGTTACGCTTCACGAGGTATATCAAGGGAGCCTGAAACCGTACAGTATTCGTGACCTGACTTTTTCCTCGGTCTCAGACAGAAAACACTTGATAATATGTACGTTTTATGGTATAATTGATAAGAAACTCGCGCGCTCATACAGACTGATGAGCAGACGATTATAACAATGTGTGGAATGTTCACAAATGCAGATATAAAAAGGTGATATCGTGATAACAAAAAAACAATTCGTCATAAATATTGTATTATCCTGTACCGTTATGATTTTCGCGTTCCTGTTTCTGATAACGGGAAATCTGCTTGCAAAGACAGCGGCGAGCATATGTTTTGCTGCGATCGGCGTAATGAACTTTATTATTACCGGGAAAAGGCTGAAAGAATACAGGGCTTTTTCGCTCCTGATCCTCTGCGGACTTTTTGTTGCAATGTCCGGTGATGTCGTAATAAACTACAGTTTTATTGTCGGCGCTGCGTTATTTGCAGTAGGACATATATTGTTCTTTGCGGCACAATGCAAACTTTGCCGCAAGGAAGACAGGAACCGTATCAGAGATATCGTATGCGGCATCAGCCTATTTGCCGTGAATATGCTGATCATGTTTCTGGCTCCGATTGAGATCAGAAGCGAAACAACGACCGCGGTTTGCGCGGCATATGCGGCTATCATATCAATAATGACAGGAAAAGCGATAAGCAATTTCATTGCAGACAAAAAGCCGGTTTTCCGGCTCATGCTCCTCGGGACAGTTTTGTTTATGGTGTCGGATATACTGCTTGTACTGTATGTTTTTATGGGCAGGATAGTTGTTATCCACTACATAAGCATATCTTTGTATTATATTTCGGAGATCGTTCTTGCCGATTCTTATCTTGTACTTGCAAAAGAAAGTGCGGATCGGGAACTGCACGGAAATTTACAGAAAGGAGACCGGGTATGAATAAAGGGAACCTCTAAAAACCCAATTTGAGAGAAAAGAGGTACCCTTAATATCCTGAACAAGGAAAAGGATTCAGAAGATCTTATTATCCGGTAAAACGCTGTGCCAAACACTGAATGGAAGAAGGATATTATGTTTAATGAATACTATGAAAAGCAGCTGCATCAGTTGTCCATTGATTACAACTGTACGCCGGAAGATCTTACTGCAAAGGAAAACATCATTACAGTTTCAAAGATGAACGAGGGGAGAAGAAGTTACAGCCCCGGAAAGCCTTTTCTGCAAATGGTCACGCTCGGCAGAAACACCGTCATCATGGCAGATGAATGTCTCCACGGATTCCTGCATGATCTCGTAAGAAATACGGAAGGGCACAGTCTGTTTGAATTCGATCACCTTACAAAGCTGAACGAGGAACTGAAAAAATACGGCCATAAGATAGATCCGACACATCATATGTTCCTGCCTTACCGGGAAGCTGGTCCGGCAGGAAACTTTCGGGTGGAGTGGCTGTATAACGGTGAGATAGACCGTTTCTACGGTGACG
>CAMOKN010000231.1 GCA_946617595.1 uncultured Clostridia bacterium | reverse complement strand
ACTATAGAACCTTTTCGTATCTTCAAAAAGCGTAAGGATATTTATTATCATTGGGCAAATGAATTCTGGAATAACGATAAGATACAGCAATTAACAGGAATATCCGATTACACAAATTAAATGCCGCCTGTCCTGATGGCAGGACAAGCGGCTGATGATGTTAGTCTTTGAATATGTCGAGCATGAAAGCTGCTCCAAGCCGGAAGCCTCTCTCAAAATCCTGCAAACTCTCGCAGGCAGTTGTAACGTGTATTGCGTCCGAATATTTTTCGAGAAGTTCCTTGCAATCGGAGTGCTTTTTCAGAATTTCCGTTTCGTACTCGTCGATTTCTTCTCGTGCGTCAATATATTGTTTGGTATTTGGAACCGGCATTGAGCAGGGACTGATTTCTCCATAGTAAAGACTTTCGATAAAACTTTTCATAGTGTTTCCTCCAACTTGTCGTAGGTTGTTATTTCTGTAAAGATGTCGAAAGTCTTGTCCATTATTTGTCCATTATTGTTACAAAAACTTGCTAAAAAACACCCTTTAAGCTTAAAAGTTAAGGCAAGCTGAACCCGCTTAAATAAAGGGATAGAGCAATTTACGAAAAGCTAAACAAGTATGTTTAGCCCATTCAAGTCCCGTCACTCAGACCATAGAATTGTCCTCGGAAATGGCTTAATGAAGCCGTTTCCGAGGTTTTTCTATTCTGTTGTAAAGTGCTGTGGTCTTCGTTTGGTCTTTATTTTTCGGGAATGGTCTTTGCGGTCTCCGAAAAAATTAAAAATTTCTGAAGTTTTTTTAATTTTGAACGATTATGCAGGTACAGCTTTGCAGCCATCGCCTTGCCGGTCGTCCTTTTTCTTTTTTGAAAAATTCAGTGCGTTCTCAATGACATCGCTCGTTCTCGCCTGAGCCTCTTGGAACATATGCACATAGGTGGAAGTTGTTGTAGAAATGGCACTATGTCCTAAATCAGCCGATACGGTAGCGGGATCCACACCTGCAAAAATTAATTATAAGCAAGGCATGAAAATAACGCATCGAGTGAACATCGCAGAAGCTCATACCGTTGCCTGCGAGGCAGTTGATGAACTTCTGAATGCCGCGGCTTATGATCTTGTCAAGGCGATGTCCGAGAGCCGGATTACTCATTTACATATTGATAATTCTCCGCAGATGTGATATAATTATCTATATTGTTCTGCAAGCACATCTTACGGAGGAAACCATTATGGAAAATTTCAATTTCTACAGTCCCACGGAATTTGTTTTCGGCAAAGGTCGGGCGGCCGAGACCGGCAGTCTCGTAAAAAAATACGGCGGCACAAGGGTGCTGATACACTACGGCGGTGGCTCAGCGGTAAGATCGGGACTTATCGACACGGTGAAAAAGTCACTCGATGAAGCCGGAGTCCCACACTGCGAGCTGGGCGGCGTTCAGCCCAATCCCCGCGATACGCTTATTTACAAGGGCATCGGGCTTGGCAGGAACGAGAATGTCGATCTTATTCTTGCAGTCGGCGGCGGCTCTGTCATCGACTCCGCAAAGGGAATAGCTCTCGGGATTCCATACAACGGGGATTTCTGGGACTTTTACAGCGGTAAGCTCCCGGAGAAGGCTCTGCCTGTCGGCACAGTGCTCACCATAGCGGCAGCCGGAAGTGAAGGTTCGGGGAACTCTATTGTCACAAAGGAGGACGGTATGCTCAAACGAGGAGCTCGAAACGATATACTGCGTCCGAAATTCTCGATAATGGATCCCGCGCTGACGCAAACGCTGCCCGCATATCAGACTGCCTGCGGAGCTACCGATATCATGGCGCACATTTTCGAGCGGTACTTCACCAATACTCCCGAGGTCGAGATAACCGACCGCCTATGCGAAGCGGTGTTGCTCACGATGTTAAAGGAAACTCCGCGAGTTCTCGCCGACCCTGATAATTATGAAGCACGGGCAAATATAATGTGGGCAGGAATGATAGCGCACAACAACATCTGCGGTGTCGGCAGACAGCAGGACTGGAACAGCCACAACCTTGAGCACGAGCTGTCCGGACTTTACGATGTCACCCACGGGGCGGGACTTGCGGTGATGATGCCGGCTTGGATGGAATATGTCTACAAGCACAATGTCCTGCGTTTTTGTCAGATGTCAACAAGAGTTTTCGGCTGTCAGATGAATTTTGAAAATCCCGAAGCAACAGCGATGGAGGGAATACACCGTTTCCGCAGATTCCTGAAAAGCATCGGTATGCCAATAAACTTCACGGAACTCGGCGCAAAGGAAGAGGATATCCCGGTGCTTGTGGAAAAGCTCGGTATCGGGGACGGGAAGCGTGCCGGCTTTATGGAGCTTGACAGGAACGATGTGATCGAGATCTACAGAATCGCTGCGCATGCTTCACTTTAATGGTGATATAATCGGAAATAATATGGTATTATATGGCAGCTTATTGTATGAATCTCAATTATCTCCAAGCAAGCCATAGGAATAACGCAACCTGCGCATAGGTATTTCAACCTCTGCACATTGTTGTGGTGCAGCCGTCACCGGAAGCATCATTATAGCTGAAAACGGTCGGAGTATGTTGCCGCTCGTTCTTTTTCTACTTGACCGAGCATTTCGGTCTTTCGGCAGTTAATGTATCTTCTGATGTTCCGTCGTTGCCCTGCGTCCATGTTCCGAGTGCGATTTTGGGGAAGTTTGAAATAGTATTATTCTCCTTTGCTGATTTTGATCGGAATTATTACTGATATCGTGTCACTGCGATTCACTGTACACATTATTGACAAAATGTCAATAGTCTTTCCAGTAATTCCTGCAAAATATTTTGCGCTGCGTTCATCTCGGTTAATCGCCATAAATTGCGGAACGGTATTGACAAATCACAAAAAGTGATTTATAATAGCATTAATGACATTGTGTCAAAGGAGCCTGTTGTGTCAAATGGAACACCGGCGCTTACAGCAAACCGCCGCAGCGAGATAATAAGCGCTTGCGAGAAGTTTTATGAAACTGTGAGCTTCAAGGACATAACACTCGGCGAGATAAGCAAAGAAACATCGTTTTCACGGCCGTCTATATACGACTATTTCGAGACGAAGAAGGAAATATTCCTTGCGCTGATGCAGAGAGAATACGACCTGTGGAACTGCAGTCTTCGATGAATCATTGATGAGAACGATGTATTCACGGACGACGAGCTGGCGGGAGAGTTCGCGAACTCCCTCGAAAACCGTCCGCAGCTTCTAAAACTGCTCTCAATGAACCATTACGATATGGAGGAACATTCCTGACCTGAACGGCTGACGGAGTTCAAGCAACCTTACGGAGAGTCGCTTGACACGGTGAGGGACTGCCAGCAAAAGTTTCGTCCCAATATGGCCGAGGACGAGCGGGAGCGCTTCATACTCATGTTTTTTACGTTAAAAGAAGGATTTATGTTGAACGGTAATCAGACAGCGGATAGTATTTCGGAGTCGATGAAAGAGCATGGATTTTAATATCTGAACCGAAATATGTTATACACTTGAAATAAAATATGTATCAGGAGGTACAGCAAAATGACAGAAGAAAAGCTCACATTCCTGTATGACGGCGGCGGTAAGAAGGTCATTCCGTTTGATAAGCTTGCGGAATTCTTCACCGCAGATCTGAGGTGAGTATGTCTATGTTAAAGGAATTGCTTTCGGTTGCGCTGATAATATTCTCTCTCGCGTCCTGCAAATCGGAAAATCCGAAGAACGTTTCCAAATCGGAAATGTCGGCGCTGACAACGCAGGTGCAGGAGATAATTACCGCTGCAGCGACAGAAACACAAACAGCGGCAGATACCGGAAAGGAGACAACAATGCTCGGACTTGAAATAAACGGGACGCCTGTTTCGGTGGAATGGGAAAATAACGAGTCGGTGCAGGCTCTGCGGGAGCTTGCGGCTCAAGAGCCGATAGTGATACAAATGTCGATGTACGGCGGATTTGAACAGGTCGGCTCTCTCGGAAGAAGCATTGTCCGAAATGATGTGCAGACAACCGCGTCCGCCGGTGATATAGTCCTCTATTCCGGCAGCAATATCGTGATATTCTACGGCTCAAATTCGTGGTCTTACACACGTCTCGGACATATCACGGACAAGACTGCAAACGAGCTTTCGGAACTTCTTGGAAACGGCGATGTGACAATTGCGATATCGGTGATCTGACGGGAGGAGAAACAATGACAAACGAAGAATTTCTCAAAATAATGAACAGCGGCGAGGTCGTAAAAGGCGGCTCGCCGGTTCATCTGAAAATGCACGAATTAAGTCAGGAAGCACTGAAAATAACAGCCGAGATAAACGGTGCTTACCATACGCCCGACGAACTGCGCGCTCTTATGGAAGAACTCACGGGTCAAAAGCTTGATGAGAAGTTCGGGCTGTTCCCGCCGTTTTATACAGACTGCGGAAAGAATATCCACATCGAGGGTGCGGTATTCATAAACGCGGGCTGCAAATTTCAGGATCAGGGCGGTATCTATATCGGTGCAGGAGCGCTTATCGGGCATAACACGGTGCTTGCAACTCTCAATCACGGTATGCTGCCCGAAGAACGTGCTGACCTGCACCCGAAGCCGATACACATAGGCAGGAATGTGTGGATAGGCTCCGGCAGCATCGTGCTTTCGGGCGTTACGATAGGCGACAATGCTGTTATCGGCGCAGGCTCGGTGGTTACTAAGGACATTCCCGGAAATATGATAGCTGTCGGAAGTCCTGCAAAGGTGATAAAGAGTATTTATGATTAAATTTTATCGGAACACGGAGTTTCAAAAAGATATTGCAAAATACGGAACAGCTGTAGGATCGTGGTATCCGTTCTGCGGCAGAGGTCATACGCAGAATCTCTTTAGCAAAGAGACGATCATTGATATAGTAAAGGCTCATTGCAAGCTCTCGGCACAGCTGATGCTTCGCCGGCACTTTCAGGCGGGCTGTATCACGATCCCGGTTTCGCAGGATCCGGACCATATCCTTGAAAATATCGGTATCTTTGACTTTGAGCTGACCGATGCTGAAATGCAGAGAATGGCAGAACTGCACAAAGGTCAGCGGTATGAGAATCGGAAAGCGAGGAGTATTTATGAATAAAAAGGTTCTTGTTATATCATCAAGTCTGCGCAAAAACGCCAACTCCGAGCAGCTGGCGGCTTCATTTGCAGACGGAGCAAGGGCGGCAGGACATGACGTGGAAGTGGTCTCCCTTCGTGATAAAGAGATCAGATTCTGTATCGGCTGTTTTGCCTGTCAGAAGACAAAACGGTGCTTTATGCATGATGATGCAGATGTTATCCGTGAGAAAATGCTTCATGCCGATGTGCTGGTATTTGCTACACCGATCTACTACTACGAAATGAGCGGTGCTCTGAAAACGATGCTTGACAGAGCAAATCCGCTTTATCCTTCTGATTATCGGTTTCGTGAGGTCTATGCTCTTGCAGCGGCTGCGGAAAACGAAGAGCATGTTCCTCAAAGAGCCTTCTCCGGCATCGAGGGCTGGGTGGAGTGCTTTGAAAAAGCAAAATTAGCCGGCACTCTGT
>CAMOKN010000230.1 GCA_946617595.1 uncultured Clostridia bacterium | reverse complement strand
TGAAAAGAGAAAATGTGGCAGCCGTGTCGAAGACGAGGAAAGGCTCCGAAGGCTTGCTGGCGCAAGGTGAGGAGACTTGACGAAATATTCGACGCGGATGACTCGTTTTCTCTCAAATGGGTTTTTAGAGGTTCCCTTAATGTGCAGATCACTCAGCGTTGTGTATTCTGGATAGCAAATGCGTTTCTGCTGATCGGTTTTCTGCATACCGGGCAATACATGAACCCTTCGGGGAAGTTTCTGTGAACGGCGAAATTCTTCGTCTGCGCCCTGATCTCACTTCTGCAGTAGGGGCAATAAGCGGCATACAGCTTTCCGTCATTTAAGAGGGCTGTATTTTTTCTTGTGACAAGCACAGCGTTCCTGATGCCGAAAGCGAGCATTATACCGCCTCCTGCGAGGAACATAAGTCCCAGGACTATAAAACCCGCGATTCCTCTGCTCGTTGACAGAAATATGAGCCCTATGACCGCCATGATTGCTCCCCATACGATAAGTCCGATCTTTTTATGCTCCATTACCGAGTTGGGTGCGTATGCGTTCTGCTGGGGCTGAGCGTACTGTTCTGCATACTGCTGAGGCTGGGTGTACTGTCCTGCATACTGCTGAGGCTGCTCATACTGTCCGGCATACGCTTCTTCCTGCTTTGGCTGCTGTGAAAAATCCTGCTGTACATCTTCCTCCTGCCCGTTATCGTATCCGAAGCCTGCATCTCCGTTTGCAGATGCGAACTGAAGAAATGTCTCCATGGGAATATTGATATCCATAAGCGGAGCGCCGAGATTTGCGCAGACATACTGTGAGAGCTCGCCGTCAAAAGCCTTATACCGGGCTCCTGCGACCTGAACTATCGTGTATCTCAGGCAGACTGCGGTACCGTTCTGATACGGCATAAAATGAACGGTGCATGAGCCGCCGTTCATATTGTATTTGAGCGACATATTTAAACCGAACTGTATTGTGTATGTTGTCTGACGGCAGTCTTTTCCGAAACGCTGCCATGCAGCGTCAAGATACGCCTGATAGACATTCTGAAATGGCATCTGAAAAAAGTGGCATATATCACGTCTCATTTTTGGGTCCTCCTTTTAGCTTAGGCATTATATGTGTGCTGCTTCTGCTGATAGCGCAGCATTTGTACGTTTTGAGTAAGGCACTTCTGTGTGACTGCGTACATTACGATCATTACTATGTAGAAAACGATGTACGACAGCGAAATGATTATCATTGTGGAATTTTGTGAGATCAGAGAGATGATAGTCATTATAAAGAAGAAGGCAATAGCGATACTGTAGAATACTGTGAGCAGTATGTACGGCCACCGCTGTTTTACGATCATCATTATTCCCGCCAGCAGATGCAGCAGGAAGATTATACCCATTATGAAGCTCGTGACTGACAGGGCAGACATTATCTGCGAGAATCCTGCATAGCTGATAGAGTAGTATATCCAGCTGACAGCTGAATCATATACGCTCATTCCGCCGATTGATGCTAAAAACATGACCACCCATATAAAAAGGTTCGTACATGAGTAAAGTATGGTTATTACGCCCATTATTATCATTCTTACCCGCTCACCTGTGGTTATGATGAACTCACTTCTTTTAGGGATATATCTCGGACGCGGCTGGATATACGGCTGCGGACGGGGCTGACCGTACTGCTGCTGACCGGGGTATCCCTGCGGTGCGAAAGACTGTGGGGAGTGTATTTCCTGCCGCGGCGGATATGGCTGCGGGGGAATGTACGGCTGCGGCGGAATGTACGGCTGCGGCGGAGTCTGGGACTGTGGCGGAGAGTAAGGTTGTGCAGTAGTACGTGGCGGCTCAGGGGTGTAGGGCTGCGGCGGAGTCTGTGGCGGTTCAGGGGTGTAGGGTGGTGGTGCGGTGCTGTCTTGCTTCGGTTCCTGTGAAAATGGCTGAGGCAGTTCGAATGACTGTGCCGGCGGTACGGACTGCTGTTCCGGCTGCTGATCGCTGTTTAAGTTCCGGACAGCTTCGATCGCCTCTTTCAAAGAGTTCCCGCATTCGGGGCAGAAAGAAACATCGTCATCAACGACATTTCCGCATTTGGGACAAAACATAGATTTTTCCTCCGTAGTTAAGTTACGGCAATACCTCATAAACATACACTTATTATTTGCTCGGTATTGCTTTAGGCAATACCGCACAAAGCGCAGCTGACGCTTTTGCACGCAGATTGCTTGCATCTTTTCCGTCATCTTGCACAGAAATTCCTTGACTTGCGTCATTTCTATACAATCTGACGAAAAACCTGACTACGCAATCTGTGCACAATCTTTGTGCAGTATAGCCTTTATTTATCCTGAATTTTCTGCATTAAAGCAGAAAACACTGCCGGATCACTCTGCCGTATCTTCTGATGAGGCAGACTCCTCGGCTGCGGACATTTCTCCTTCATTCTGTCCGCTTTCACCGATGCTGCTGTCGGAAGATCCTTCGCTCTGTGTTTCTTCGGATCGCTGTTCTTCGTCTTCTATCAGGCTCTTGTGTTTTTTCGGGTGATCGTTTGGCATACGCATAAGTATAGCCTGTCTGTAGAGGTCAGGCTCATGCTCAGCGAGATATTTCATATCATTCACCGGAACGATATCTCCGCGAGTGATTCTTGAAGCTATTTTAAGGCATTTTGAAAAAGCCTCGAACTCGTCCTCCATCATTTCAGCTTCTTTTTTCGAGCTTTCGAGTTCTTTTTTCAGCATTTCGAGCTGCCGCTGCTTTTCTTCCTGTTCGGCTTTCTGCTGCTGTTTTCTTTTCAGTTCTTCGGCAGCCTTCTGCTGCTCTTTTTCGAGTTTTTTAGCGTTGCGCTCTTCTTCCTGCTGTATCAGAAATTCCATATAGTCTGTTTCTTTTGATGAAACAGACGTCAGATTCGGCGCATAAGCCGTAACAGTCTGTCTTGCTGCTGTTTTTATCATATCCATACCGTTTTCCTCCTTTTCGGGGTGCCGATCTGCACACGATCGCAGTATCATTCTGCACCGGTGCATATATCTCGTATGTTCTATCGGCAGAAAACGGGAAAACTTTAGCCAATATGGTATTTTTTAAAGTATGATCTCTTTATGTCTTGTCACATGGCAGCCGACATTTACGGCTACCGGCAGACCGGCGATATGAGTAGGTGCCTGTTCGATATTTATGTATAACGCCGTGACCGTGCCGCCGAAGCCCTGAGATCCGATACCTGTCAGGTTAGCCTGTTCGAGCATTTTCTGTTCGAGATCGGCGTAGAACGGGTCGGGATTGCGTACTTTAAGATCGCGGCAGAGCGCTTTTTTTGCAAGCAGCGCACACTGCTCGAAATCTCCGCCTATACCTACTCCGAGAACTATCGGAGGACACGGGTTGCTTCCGGCAATGCTGACTGTCTCGGTAACGAATCCTATTATATCATCTGTTGAAGCCGACGGCGTGAACATCTTTATACGGCTCATATTCTCGCTTCCGAATCCTTTCGGAGCGACCATTATCTTCACCCTGTCGCCGTCGGTGATCGTCGTATGTATGATCGCGGGAGTATTGTCGTTGGTATTTCCTCTGCGTATCGGGTCTTTTACGACCGAGAGCCTGAGTTTTCCTTCGACGTATCCTCTTGCGACACCTTTATTTATTGCGTCATACAGGCTTCCGCCGGTGAAATGAACGTCCTGTCCTATTTCGAGGAATATCACAGCCATTCCCGTATCCTGACATACCGGTACATTCAGTTCGGCGGCGCAGTCGATATTGCTTATTATATCTCCGAGGACTTCACGGCATACCGGACTTTCTTCTTTTGGCACGGCGCTTTCGATAGTCTCTCTCATTCCGCATGGCAGATGAAGATTTGCGTCCTCACAGAGCGCAGCGACTGTATCGGTTATAGCGCTGACATCAATCTCCCTCATCTTCTGACTGCACCTCGCTTTCGTCGATGACCTCATACTCGTCTGCTTCTGTACCGGGGTATTCCGGCTCGTCAGGATATTCTTCAAGCAATATCTCCTGCGGAGGCTTGTCCCGCAGTACAGACAAAAGCTCGGTGCGCAGTATCTTTACCTTGTCCCGCTTTATCTCAATGAGTGAAACGCAGACGAAAGCCCTTACCACACTTACTGCCGCCGAGAACATCAGACCGTTTATGAGATCGAAGTTCGCAACGAACAATATGCAGTATGATATCACGATAAAATCTATCAGCAGCGAAGCGATAACTCCCCAGAAGCACGCCCATATTCCGGCAGGCTTGTGTATGAATCCATGGACGCTGCTGCGTTCCATTCCTTTTTCTATGCCTATCGTCATCATCGTGTCGCACATATCATCACGATATGAGTGATAGTATTTCAGCTTGTACTGATCCTCGCCCGCGTGTGACCACAGACATACCGATGCGCCGCGCAGCTTGTTGAGATTTTTTCTGTACTGCGTATCTATTATCGTTTCGAGCTTTTGTTCAAGCTCCTCGGCGCTGAGGACGCTTTCTTCCTCGACCCGCATTTTTATGAATTTTTTCTTCAGTTTTGCCATATATTACCTTTTAAAAGTTTCGCTTCGTTTGAGATCCTGCCGCTGCCGCTCGAGACTTTGCCGCTTCGCTTGAGACTGGGGGAAACCTTGTTGTGTCGGAAGTTTCTTTATTGACCGCCTCCTGCGGCCTTTTGGAAACTTCCTTCATGGCATCGTGCCGTGAAAAAGGTTCGTCTGTCGGTCAGCCCTCTCTCTGGCTTTTGCTTTGCAAAAGCTTCACCTCGCCCCAGTGGGGGAGACACCCCAGACCCCATTCCAAAAAACATTTACATGCTTAGCGCTGTATTGCTTAGTTACTGCTGCGGCTGATCGTTTTCATCAAAGATCCTGTAGTTTCCGGCTTTGAGTATTCCGATAAAATGATGAATGTCACGAACAGTTTCATCAGTCTCTATTCCCGAAAGACGGGACTGATTTGCATGATGATTGTCGCTTCCGGCGGTATATATCATTCCGTATTTATCCGCGTATATTCTTGCCATTTCGTTTTCAAGCGGCTTGCGGCAGGAGTTTATCACCTCGCAGCCGTCGCATTTCCTCGGGAACAGCCGTATCATATCAATATACCAGTCCTCGCGGAACGGGTGAGCGTGGCTCACAAATCCGCCCTCTTTGCGTACAAGATCGAAATAGTCGTTCGGGTGCAGCTCCATTACTTCCGGGTGTTTAAGCAGCCATGCCTTGTCAAGACCGTATGTAAGGAAATCCGCTCCGTAATGCCCGTATTCCCACCCGAAAAAGACATCAAGACCTATCCTGTCTCCCTCTTTTTTTGCATTTTCATAGCCCGAGCAGAGTATTTCCACCCGTTCTTCCCATGGAAGTTCTGCGGGAGCGGTCGTGTTGCTGTTAAGAAAGTGATCGGTAACTATTATCCCCCTGAATCCTCTTGATCTGTAGAACTGCACCTGCTTTACGGCAGGCGCGGACGCACAGGCGCTCGACTCGGCGGTGTGACAATGCGTCTCATATCTGTTCATATATAGTTTATGACCTCCGTGATCTTTCCGTTTCTTACCGATGCACGCGGAACCCTCTTGCTTACGAGACAGAGCAGCTCATACCCGATAGTTCCGAGCATATCCGCGATATTATCGACTTTTATTTCATCTATGGTGTCGGAATACAGCTCCGCGGTATCTCCGACTTTTACATCAAGCCCCGTTACATCTGCCATCATCTGATCCATGCAGACACGTCCGGCTATAGGCGCACGCTGTCCGTTGATATAGACGACACCTTTATTTGAAAGACCTCTCGAATATCCGTCGGCATATCCTGCCGGTATTACCGCAAGCACAGTCTCGCGGTCGGTAACAAAAGTTCTTCCGTAGCTCACGGCAGTTCCGGCTGGGACAGTCTTTAACTGACACACTGCGGCTCTGAGTCTCATTACCGGTTTTATGGCTATCGGAACATCAAGCGCGGTGTTCGGCATACAGCCATAAGTTATGATGCCGCTTCTGACCATATCGCCTCCGAGATCACCGTGATAGAGGATACCTCCGCTGTTGCGCGAATATACGGGGATACCGGCTCTGCGGGCTTCCGCGGCTATTTCGTCCAGCTTTCTCTGCTGCATACGGGTATATTCGATGTCGGAAGCGATATCGCTGTCGGCTGCTGCGAAATGCGTATAAACGCCCTTTATGTCGAGCCAGTCAAGCCGCATGATCTCTGCGAGCTCTTCCGCTGTATCTATCCCGACACGGTTCATTCCGGTATTTACCTTGATATGTACCTTCATTTTTATTCCGTGCTGTCTGCCGAAATCTGCGATCATCTTTGCGTGGTCGGCATTTGCGGCGGTCTGCTCGAAATTTCCGTCAGCTATTTCCTGCTGCCATTCGGGGTCGCAGTAGCCGAATATCACTATCTGAGCTTCCGGAAGTGTACGCCGCAGATCTATTGCTTCGAGGATATTTGACACCGCGTAGCTCCACACGCCCTCTTTCCACAGCTCAGAAGCTATGATATGTGCGCTGTGACCGTAGGCATCGGCTTTTACTACAGCCATTACCGGCTTTCCTGCGGCGGCCTGCTTTATAAGTCTGATGTTGTTGTCGAGCGCATCAAGGTCTATCTCCGCCCACACTCTGCGAAGAAGCTTATTCATATCGGATCATTCCTTTAATTGTTACAAACGGACAGAATATCGTCTGCCCGAATGGAATTTTTTGTCAGAACATTTCAAAAAATTCTATTGTATTTTATGACGTTTTGTGTTAAAATAATATATTATGTGCGAGTTTTTTTGACACGCATATATATTATATACTTTTTGGAAGATAATTTCAACTGTTTTTTAAAATTTTCCGAAAAAGAAGGGAGGCGGACTGCCGTGTCGGTAAGAAGAAAGAGCAACTGGTACATATACCTTATTGCGCTTATCGCATCTTTTGCGCTGCTCGGACTTTTTATAAGCAGTATCTGGAGTTCGATCTTCCCGGACCGCGATGAGAGTATGTATAATGTGGCACGAAGCGATTACCGTCCGAGTGCGGAGATAAATCTTACCTCCCTTATAATGCTGTCGGATATGAAGGCGTCCGTCCCGACTTATTATATGCTGATGAACTACCAGCCCCGCGATGAGATCATCGTGTTCGTTCCGCTCAGGGAGAATACCCGCGTGACATATAAGGGCAATACCGGAAGTCTCTATGAGATGTACGACAATTACGGCGCGGAGGCTGTCGTAAAGGGCATTGAAGAGCTTCTCGGGATCGAGTGTATCCATTATATAAAGTTTGACAGGCTTTCTTTCATAGATTTTGTTGATATGGGCGGTCAGGTCTATGTGAGCGTTCCGTCTGATGTGGTCGAGAAGGAAACGAAGACAGTGCTCAAAAAGGAAATGGTCGAAGTTGACGGCGGCGAGCCCGAAGAGGTCACAAGATCGGTCAAGGAAACGGTCGAGAACGTGATCTATAAAGAGGGCGTTCACTTCATGGACGGCGAAACGCTGTACGGTTATCTTACCTATGATTTTAAGCGCGGCATCGACTATACTCTTGCAATACAGGGCTCGGCGGCAATGAACATGGTGAACAAAAATTTCCGCCGCATCTCCTCGACGCAGATGCAGGGACTTGCCGAGAGCATCATAAAGTCCACCGAAACGGATATAGTTTTCAAGGACTATACAACGATACAGGCGATATTCGGCTATACTTCAGAAAACAGCATCAATCCATGTGAGTACTATATAACTTACGGAGAAACAGACGGCGGTTATTTCGTCATATCCGACAGCTGCATCAAAACCATGCTCGGCAGAATGGGTCTCGGTTCAAAAATTGCTGACAAATGATGAGAAGCCGCTGCACCGGAGGCTATTGAGATCGCGGCTCTGTCATGATTGCGTTATCTGCGCACTGCCGGGCGGTCAACAGAACGGAGGCGGTAAGATTGAGCAAAACAAAAGTATTTCTGCGCAATACGGCGGAATATGCCGGCGGTGTGATGATCTTTCTGCTGACCGCCGTGTATGTTTTTGCGGCGCTCGGACTGTTTTCGCTCGGGCTTGTGACTTTTCCGTCGGTAATGCTGGGACGGCTCGGATTTCTGACTGTCAGCTCAGACCTTTCGCAGCCGGCACTTGTTCTTGGCAGCGCAGGGGTCTTCCTGCTGGGCACAGGAATGTGCCTGTGCATCATTCCGGTCTGTTCAGCAATGACAGGAGCTGTCGCAAATATCATAAAAAGATCGGATATCCGCAGAAAAAGGATTCTTTATGAAGAGGATAAAACGGCTTAAAACAGCCGGGATTTTTATTTCGGCTGTCGGAACGCTGCTCCTCATAGCCGCAGTTGTGATGCAGCTTCTGAGGTCGCGCGGCGGTTACACCGGAAATATCGTTTACGGGAGCGAAGAGTTTGAAACTCCGCGTGAACTTGTTGTGATAACCACCTCAATGCCGATCACTGTCGGATACGGCGAAACCGACAAGGTAGAAGTCTCATATACCGGAAGTCTGCCGCTGATCTTTTCCGAAAAAAAGGGGACCCTCAGCATAACGCAGGACGACAGTTTTACACTGACTCTTTTTTCGGCTGAAGCAGCTAAGCAGGGCGTGAATATCACTCTCCCGCATAAGATGTATGAGCGGATAAGCCTTTCAAGCTCGTCGGGATCGGTAGAATCGGACTCGCTTGCCGCCGGCACGCTTGAATTCAGCACAAAGAGCGGTGATATGCGGCTGTACGGGATAGATGAACGTGCGTCAGTCCGCACCGAGAGCGGCAATATTTACGCCGAGTTTTCTTCGTTCAGTTCTGACATGAATATAAACGCCGGTGCCGGAGATGTCACGCTTGTGCTTCCGGAGGATCTGTCGCTTTATCTCGAGTTTTTTACCGGGAGCGGGCGTTTTACGTCGGACTATTTTGACGAATACTACAACGCAAGATACGGCGATGCTGCCATAATATACAATGGTGCTGAGAACAAGCTCAATGTCACTACGACATCGGGCGATCTGATCGTTACTAAGTGAGGAGCAGAGAGGTCATTAATCTGATCGCGAAGCAAGTAAAAGTCTTTTGCCGCTTTCTTTGAGTGCTGCATCGTGCGGCGTTTTGGAAAGCAGCCCGAAGCGTCGTGCTTCGTGAAAGGGGTCTGGGGTGTCTCTCCTACAGGGGCGAGGTGAAGCTTTTGCAAAGCAAAAGCCAGAGAGAGGGCTGACCGACAGACGAACCTTTCTTTACTGCATGAAGCCGTGCAGGAAGTTTCCGGAAGACCGCAGGAGGCGGTCAAAAAAGAAACTTCTGGCAGAATAAGGTTTCTCCCGATCCCGAGCGCAGCGACATCTCAAAAACTCTCAAGCGAAGCGATCTCTCAATGGAAGTGAAAAAATGGTATCTGTAATAATACCTGCCTATAACGAGCAGGAAAACATCGAAAACACAGCCGGAGTCATCGGGAAAATACTTGACGATTACGGCGAGGAATATGAGCTGATCTTTGTGGACGACGGCTCGAAGGACGAGACATGGAATATAATAGATCACCTCAGCAGGCAGAACAGCTCGGTGAGGGGACTTAAATTTTCACGCAATTTCGGAAAAGAAGGAGCTATTTTTGCCGGACTGAAGCACTGTGACGGAGACTGTGCCGTGGTCATTGACTGTGATCTTCAGCACCCGCCGGAGCTTATACCGCAGATGCTGAAAATGCACGATCAGGGCGTTGAAGTGGTCGAAGCGGTCAAATCCAGCAGAGGAAAAGAAGGACTCATATATAAGATATTTGCGAAGTCGTTCTACCGTATAATGAGAAAATCATCAAATGTAGATCTTGACAGGGCGAGCGATTTCAAGCTGATGGACAGAAAGGTCATAGACGCGCTGAATGATATGCCGGAGCGTATCACGTTTTTCCGTGCGCTTTCGAGCTGGGTCGGGTTCAGATGTGAAAAGATAGAATTTGATGTTGCTCCGAGACAGGCAGGTTCCTCAAAATGGAACTTCAAGAAGCTTGTGAAATTCGCTCTCAATAACATTACGAGCTTCACCAATTTCCCGATGCAGATAATCACCGGGTTGGGACTGCTTTTCCTGATATTTGCGATAGTCATAGGGATACAGAGTCTGATAAAGTATTTCGGAGGTTCGTCCCAGGAGGGATTTACCACCGTTTATATCCTGATACTGCTGTCCGGGTCGGTCATTATGATAGGACTCGGCGTTGTGGGATATTATTTGTCAAAGATATATGAAGAAATAAAATTCCGGCCGAGATATATAGTCTCGATAGATACAAAAGACAGAAAAAGAAAGGAAACAGACCTCAAAAATGGAAAGAACGGCTAATAAAAATGCCTTTTCATTCTATGTCGGGGAATACCTCGGCTATGCCCGCAGCGGCATAAAGCGTTTTTTCACCACAGACCGTCAGTTCTGGATATCATTTCTTGTTCCGTGCCTGACGCTTTTAATATCATATTTCATATTCGGCGTTTTCCCGTTCGGAGACGGCTCGGTGCTTTCTCTCGACCTTAACGGTCAGTATGTATATTACTACGACTATATGTATGACGTGTTCGCAGGCAAGGAAAGCATCTTCTATTCATGGAGCCGCAACCTTTCCGGCGAGTTTATGGGGATTGTCGGGTATTATCTTGCAAGTCCTTTCAATCTTCTCGTATGGATATGGCCGCGTGAGTGCATCACCGAGGGTCTGCTCACGATGATGGTCACAAAGGTCGGCGCAATAGGATTCTGCACAGCGATATACCTCAGCCGCGGCAAGGGTATGGACCGCATAACCACCGTTATCTTCTCGACTTGCTACGCGCTGAGCGCCTACACTCTCGAACAGACGATGAATCCGATGTGGCTGGACGGCGTTATGATACTCCCGATAGTTGTTTACGGCATCGAGAAGCTCATAGATGAAGGAAAGTTCATAATGCTGACGATAGCACTGGTCTATGCCTTCACCACCTGCTTCTACATCGGCTTTATGATAGGTATATTCTCGGCGATATACTTCTTCTATTACAGCTGTGTTACACACAAAAAGAAGTTCTGGAAACTTTTCATTCCGCGGGGATTCATGTTTGCGGCTGTGGCGATAGTCGCGGTGATGATGTCGGCATTCATGCTGCTGCCGGTTTATCACTCGCTGTCATACGGAAAATTCGACTTTTCCGACAACGTCACAAAAGCCACCGAGCTTTCGACTAATTTCAACTTCATTGAGATGCTCGACAAGATGTTCCCCGGAACATACGATACCTGCCGCATGAGCGGACTGCCGTTCGTGTACTGCGGAACGATAGTTCTCGTGATGCTGCCGTGCTTCTTCTTCCTGAAAAAGGTAAGAGGCAGGGACAGGATCGGTGCCGCAGTGCTGATCGCCATACTCTGCGTTTCAATGTATATAAAGCAGGTAGATATGGTGTGGCACGGGGGACAGCTTCCGAACTGGCTGCCCTACAGATACAGCTTCATGCTGTCGTTTATAATGACATCTTTTGCGGCAAAAGCGTTCAACGAGCGTAAGGACATACCAAAGAAGAGCATAGCGGTCAGCGCGCTTGTATGGTTTGCCGCGCTGCTTATGATAGAAAAAGCCGACAATTTCCTTGCCGACATAAACCGTGATACAATGGACGGACTTACGGTCGTTCTGCCGGCAATGCTGGTGCTGTTGGTCGTTTCGGCAGCAGTGGTACAGCTCAAGGACAAGGTCCCGCTGAAAAGATCCGCTGTCGTGCTGCTGTGTGCTGTCGTTTTTGCCGAGGGATTCTACAACACCATCTCACAGCTCAACAGGCAGGATAAGGATATAGTATATTCCACCCGGCCTTCCTACAATAACGTTATCCAGCCCACACGCGCCGTTGTTGAGGATATAAAAGCGAATGACAGCGGCTTCTATCGCATAGAGAAGACTTATTTCCGTACTGTGAACGATCCTATCGCCACCAATATGTACGGACTTTCACACAGCTCCAGCACACTGAACGCAAAGCCGATCGCTCTGCTCCAGAAGCTCGGATTCAGCGCAAGGAGCCACTATACCCGCTATTCGGGCGCTACCGAGATCACAAAGAGCCTTTTCGGCGTAAAATACGAGCTGTCCTGTGAGGAAAATGCTACAAAGAATATCAGTTCAAAGGACGACATAACCGTTACCGAGAACGAGCTTGCGCTTCCTATGGCTTATCTGGTCGATCCGTCGTATTATTCTCTGGATCTTGATGAGAACGAGCCTTTCGAGAGCCAGAACAAGCTGCTTGCGGCAATGCTCGGCAGCGGACGCACCTCAAACTATTACCGCCGCATAGTAAACAGCGATAAGACGCCTGTTACCCTTGACAAGACAAACGTTACACAGGGAAAGACGACCGACGGTCATCACAGCTTCAAGGTCATAGAGTCCGGCAAGAATGCAGAGCTTGTATATACCCTGAATATGCCGGCTACGTCATCGCTGTATATGTATCTCCCGTCAAAATATGAGCGTACCGTAAACGTATGGCTTAACAGAAAGACCTTCCTCGGCACTTATTTTGAGGGCGACAACAACAGTATTATGAAGATCGGTGATTTCAAGCAGGGTGAGCAGGTGATAATCGGTCTTACGCTGACGAAATCAGATCTGTATTTCCGTGAGGCGCAGTTCGTTTATATCAACAACTCCGCCATAAAGAAGGATCTTCAGGCGCTTAAAGACAGAAATGCCGACACGGTATGCGAGCGTCCTTCGCCCACAGAGATGAAGGTAACTGTGAATGCAGCTGAAAACTCATTCCTGTTCACTTCCATACCGGTCGAGAAGGGCTGGACTGTCTATATCGACGGACAGAAGGCTGAGCTTGACGGCGGATCGGAGGATCCTGAAAAACAGAACGAAAAGGTAAACTATTATACAGCTCTTGACGCACTCATCACTGTTCCGGTAACCGCCGGACAGCATACGATAGAATTCAGGTTTGTTACCGCAGGCTATCCTATAGCCTTGTATGTAAGTCTTGCGGGACTTCTCCTGTACATCGGTGCAATAATTATTTATGTGAAATTCTTCCGTCATCGCGGGGGAGAAGAGATAGATCTTGATTTCGGCGATCCGGACGATCCCGAAAACGTCATTCCGGAATTTAACGCAGATGCCGGCGCAGACGAAGATCATTCAGCGGAAACACTGCCGGCTGAAGGAACCTTTGCCAGAGATGCCGGAAACAAGGCTCTGGATGTTCACTCAGTGCCTGCACCTCATGAGACTGCACCGGCGGCGGATGTTCCTGAAGTCCCCGATGCACCCGAAGAGGGCAATGATGAAGAAGAGGAGCTGCTCGGCATTTATGCGCCGAAAGACAGCGGCAGCGAATGGATCCACGGATATAAGAACTGATACGGACGGAGGATATCACAATGTTAATGACTATCGATGTCGGTAATACTAATACGGTGATCGGCGTATTTGACAGCTTTGATGATCTTGTGTTCAGCATGAGGATACAGACGAATGCGTCGAGAATGGCTGATGAATACGCGGTCCTTATAATGAATTATCTCAGGTTCAACGGATTTGAAGCAAATGATATAACTGCGGTCATAATCTCTTCGGTGGTGCCTCCCGTCACAGAGCAGTTAAAGAACTCTGCAAGACAGCTGTTCGGTGTTGACTGCATGGTGGTGGGACCCGGCATAAAGACAGGTCTTAATATCCGCATTGATGATCCCGCTACTCTCGGAGCGGATATGTGCTGCGCGGGGGTTGCCGCAAAAACATATTATGAGCTTCCGTGCATAGTTGTGGATCTCGGCACTGCCAGCAAGGTGCTTGCAATAAACGAGAAAGGTGACTTTCTCGGCGGCGTTATCTCGGTCGGTGTTGAAATGGCATTTTCGGCATTGTCTAAAGGAACAGCCGCGCTTCCGCTCATCAGCGGCGGTAATGTCGAACATGCCATCGGCACAAACACTGTGGACAGTATGCGTTCCGGCGTGATAATCGGAATGGCGGCAATGGCTGACGGTTTTATCGAGCGTTTTGAGCAGGAAATGGGAGAAGCGAAGACTGTTGTTGCGACCGGAGGATATTCGGCTTTGGTAATGCCTTACTGCCGCAGCAGCATTGTCTATGATGCAGACCTCCTGCTTAAAGGAATGCTTGCGATATACAAGAAGAACTCGGCAAAGTAAAACTATAGGGAACCTCTAAAAACCCATTTGAGAGAAAAAGAATTGCTTGCACCAACTGCTTCGTCAAGTCTCCTCACCTTGCGTGGTCTCCCCGGCAGCGGGGAGGTGTCGAGCTTGCGAGACAGTGGGTGTCTCCCCCGCTGGGGGGGGTGGCGAAGCCACAGGGGGATGACCGACAGAGAACCGACG
>CAMOKN010000229.1 GCA_946617595.1 uncultured Clostridia bacterium | reverse complement strand
TTGGGAATGCAGCTTACTATGGAAGGTATGTCGGAGCATCATGAGGTAATACCCGGAAAGAAGATCTACACACACGACGAAGCTGCCAGAGTACTGGATGCTTTTGAAGAAGTTCTTTCGAGGTATGATATCCATGTCCCAAGTCCCGAGGATGACGAGCGCGAGCCGGATAATATGGTCGGATTGTACGGTTCGACATATTCCGACTTAATGGAT
This sequence comes from uncultured Clostridia bacterium, assembly GCA_946617595.1. Classification (GTDB taxonomy): domain Bacteria; phylum Bacillota; class Clostridia; order Oscillospirales; family Ruminococcaceae; genus Ruminiclostridium_E. The sequence continues at coordinate 6,819 of CAMOKN010000229.1, read as the reverse complement.
GACATAGAAGGAATGCTGATAGATGTGATTTCTGCTGCCGCACACGGCGCTGAAGTAGTATCAGGTGAGTTTAGTGGTAATTATTAAGTAAATAATAGCAAAACAGGGCTCCAGTGGGAGACCTGTTTTTGTTTATTCCGCATTGAAGTTTTCGGGATACTTCGCTTTCCGCTTATACCGCCTCTTATAGGTATCCGCGACGCGGGTAACGGGGTTGACCCCGTTCCAGCTCCCGCGGCCGACGGCATTGAGCTTTTTCTGCTCCTTTTTACTTAACTTTTCGGTAGATACGAACTTTTTCATAATTCCTCACCCGCCTTGAAGTTGTAGATAGGCTTGATGACCTTGCTGATCTCAACGGTATCGCCGATGTTGTTCACAATGTCGTCCATTGTCTTGTACGCCATGGGACACTCATCGAGCGTCGAGGAATTCACCGAGGTCGTGAAGATACCCTGCATCTGCTTTTTGAACTCGGACACGGTGAAGCTCTGCTTTGCCTCGGAACGCGACATAAGACGACCTGCGCCGTGCGGAGCCGAGCAATTCCAGTCTGTGTTGCCCTTGCCGACGCAGATAAGGCTTCCGTCACGCATATTTATCGGGATAAGCAGAGTTTCGCCCTTCTTTGCCGAGACGGCGCCCTTGCGGAGTATCATAGCGTCGGTGTCAATGTAGTTATGGATAGTCGTGAACTGTTCGTCGATGTGCAGACCCATACCCTTGATGATCTCATCCATCATTGCCTTGCGGTTGAGCATAGCGAACTCCTGCACGAGCTTCATATCGTGGATATACTGCTCGAACAGTTCACCCTCGCAGTACGCAAGGTGCTTCGGAACATCGGTAAACTTCGTATTTTTGAGCTTCGTGATCTCACTCTGTATCTGCTTTTCCTTGCCCTCCGCCTTCATCTTCTTTATCAGCTCGTCAATATCCTTCTTCGAGCTGCCGTTCAGACGCTTGTAGGCTTCCTCCTGATAGTAGTTTGCTACTTCAAGCCCGAGGTGACGCGAACCGGAATGGATAACGATGTAAATGCGTCCGTCCTCGTCCTTGTCCGCCTCGATGAAATGGTTGCCCCCACCGAGCGTTCCGAGGCTCTTTTCGGCGTAAAGCGGATTTATTTCCTTATAGCAATAAAGTGCGGTAAGATCGATCTTTTCGTTGAAGCGGTGAGGCTTCTTGCGAGTCTCAAAACCTGCGGGTATGCTCTCGCGGATAACTTTATCGAGCTTCTGCGGCTCGATGTGCTTCTCTTTGAGCATAACGGTCTCCATACCGCAGCCGATATCGACCCCGACAAGGTTTGCGACCACCTTGTCCTTTATTGTCATAGTAGTACCGACGGTGCAGCCCTTTCCTGCGTGTACGTCGGGCATGATTCTGATCTGCGCTCCCTCGCTCATAGGCTGGCAGCACAGTTCGATGATCTGAGCAACAGCGCTCTCGCCGATAACATCGGTGAATACCTTGGCGCTGTTATACTTTCCTTTCAATTCTAACATATAGTTTCTCCTTTTACTGTGCTTGTGTTTTGTACTGCCTGCTTTACATAAAATAGCGCGCAAAAAGCCCCTGCTTAGATCCACAATTAAGCAGGGGCGCAGCATACTATAAACGTATATCATCCCATCATTGACATACGCCGATGTATTGCAGGCAAGCTCCCATGCTTGTTGCTTTTATTGTATTCTGTTCATGTTTAAGTATTGTTCCGAGCATGAGGCTCACCTTCCTTTCTTTGAAAATTTACTGTATTATACATCATAACCGCGCGTTTGTCAATAGTTTTGCGGAAAATAGTTGTTTACACTTTGCGGAAAATAGTTGTTTACACCGGAAGATAATAACAGCGGACAGATCTATGACTGCCCGCTGTTCAGTCTTATTCTACATTTTTAAGTGCAAGCACCTTCGGTATCCTGCGTATTCTGATAAAGTCGCACACTGTGATGAGAAGATACGCCACGAACACGAGCAGAAATTCTTTAACAAAGCCCTCGGGTGTCATTACAAACGCGAACCAGCCGCCGAGCGTCATCATCATTGCCTTCCAGAATACCGACATAAGCAGATAACCGAGATATACTGCTGCGGCTTCCAAGATCAGCACAACAAAAGCGGTGGTCATCATATAGAGCGATGCGATCTCCTTGTTATCATATCCGAGTATTCCAAAGATAAGATCATTATCGTTTATTTGTTCTATATCATTACCGCCAGCCCTATAAACGTGATCGCACCTGCGATATTTCCTGTTGCCGGAACTCTGAACGGAGCAAGCGCAATATAGAACACTGCCGGGTTAAATACACACGCCCAAGCCGGGAGCGTTGTACCGCCCGTAACGATCGCAATGAACATCGCAACTGAGATCATTACCAGTCCGAGATAACATGCTATCATAGTTACCGATGTCTTTTTGAAGAAGTCAAGAACGATCGTCCGGGCTTTTTCTGTTCTGTCAAACTTTATATAGAACCATTCGATCAGTCCGCAGATTATGTGATGTGCCGCGCCGAAAGAAATGTAAATGACAGCACCTATCGCCATTATCATAGCGCATATCTGCGAGCTTTCTCTGAAATTATCCGCAAGCGCGAAGTAGCCGCACACCTGCATTGCAAGCGCGAGAAGCCCCCACAGCATCGAATTGATATGTCTGCCAGTCGGCATTCCGTCGAATCGTGCGGCAAGCTTTTCGTTGTCTTTCAGATCATCAAGCTTGAACCTGCCGTTCGGCGTGTATGTGATGATTATGTCGCACCAGCCGCAGAGAATACAGCCGAGTGCCGCGATTATAAGCATTATTTTCATTGTTCAGGATCCTTTATACTTGCCATATTTTTGATATTTTTTATTTCTACCAATGACGAAGTTCTATATTAAAACTCTATATATCCGTTTTGAAATCAATAGCCATGAGTTACAACCTCACAATTCTAATTTTTTTTTTGACGGTATCCACGGAATACACCTGTTGACGCGCTTCTTGTATTCGGCATATTCATCGCCGTAAACATCAAGGAGCCACTTTTCTTCGGTGTTTTTCAGAACGATCGTAATGATTGCCCAATCGACGATTATCATCGGCAGCACCCAATAGTTGTGCCACATGAATGAAATGCCGATAATGATAAACCAACAGCCTGTGTACATAGGATTACGAACCCACGAATAGATCCCGTCGGTTTTGAGCTTGTTTTCTGTAATATTTTCGTCCATATCGGAGCGAACTGCACCAATATACCAGATAAAAACACCAAGGGCAATGACAAGTCCCCCGGCGATCCTGAATATCCAGACCCATATATCCTCCATAATACCGACTTTGAAAATATATGAAGTCAGCACTATGACAATCGCGTTCAGAAAAGCGGTCCCGTAGATCAGATACGGACCTATCCCAAACATGGGGAGCTTCTGACCTTCTTTAGAAAAATTCTTCAATATATTCATCAGCAGTTATTCTCCACAAACGTTACGATCTTCTTCGCCATTATCTTTCTTATGTTGTTTACATCATAACCGCATCTCAGCGCAGCGTTCAGAACAGATCCAGCATACTGTCGAGATATATTTCTTCACGCACAGTAAGCTGATATTCCGGCTTTGTGAGATAATATAGAAGGAACTCGAGATTGACGGCACTTCCGAGCCCCCTGCCTTCTATTTTGAAATTTGAAAATCCGAGAGGCAGATAGGTGTTGACGATGTCATCAATATCGATAAATCCGGGATTTTTCATTGCCTTTGAAAAGCGATAGCCGTCCCTGGCATCAGGTGCGGTACAGATATGGTCGGGAATGTTTTCTCCGAGATTTTTCCGGCTTACATTTTCATAGCACGCTTTTCTGTCTTTACAGTAAAACGAGCAGCACTCATTGCACAGAAATTCTACTTTATCTTTCTGTGCCTGCGAGAGTGTATCAAGTTTATCGTACTGCTTATTCAGCCTGAAATCGGGAACAACATATTTGAAATCAATTCGGTCTGTTTCCTTTAAGAACTCATCAAAATCAGTCTGAACCTTTGTCGTCGAGGAAACGAAATAAAGGCCGGGATAATTTTTCTTGATATGTTCAAGCAAAAGGTCCGAGTGGATCACTACACCGTTCTGTACGCCTTTGCTTCCGGCAAAAAGCTCACACAGGGCGTTGCATTTTTTATCGGTAAGATCTTCAGGTTTTAACAATGAATTGCTGAAAGTGAGTCTCGACGAGATACCGTATTCATTCATAAGTGCGAGTACCTTTTCAGCTTCACATTCGCCGAATCCTGTACGCCCTCCGCCCCAGATACAGTCAGCCGGAGCACCATAGACAGATGCTATTTCGCACCAGTCATAGAAGTATTCCTGGTGCTCATAGTAAAGCGGCAGGAACACGCTGTAAAGGTCATAGAATTCAAACAGCCCTGGAAGATGAAAATATGCTTTGTTGTGAGTAGTGTTTAACATATGTGATCATACCATTTTCATTAATTATGTCAGAAAGGTCATATCCGTTCTTTCCGGGCTATTCTCCCGTTTTTTCTTGCATTTCCTCAAGCAGTTTTATCCCCACTACCGTCGCCGGTATTTTGTAATTCGGTGAAAGGTTTGAAAGCACAACGACAGCTGTCTGTGTTCTGGGACAGAACCCGAGATAGCTGTTATAATTGCCGGTCGCGCCGTTATGCCAGATGAAGCTGTGTTCATTGTCGATTATCCAGGCCATTCCCATTTCATCGACGCGCATATCGAGCATAGCATAGTTTGCGGGAGTTGCGTTCACTTCTTTCAGCGTTTCATGTGTGAGCGCGAATATTCCTTCGTTATCGAGCTGATGCTGTGCGTAAATAAGCATATCCTGTATATCCGATACGACAGCTCCGGCGGGCATATAGGCGTCTTCGGCATTCCATTCCCAGTAATTGCCGAGGTCGCCTTCACCCGTTGTGATATGTGAATTTGTCATGCCGTGTTTTGGCAGAAATTCGTTCGCAAGCTCGGTATATTCGCGGTCGTAGACCTTTTCCAGTACCAGTCCAAGAACAGCAAATCCGAAATTTGAGTATTTCCACGACTTGTCAGAATTCTTATTATCGAGCTTACGAAGTCTGTCAAGTACCATATCATCTGTGATGCTACAGAAATCGTTTCTCCCGGCGAAGAAATTACCGATCATCGGACTTTCAAAATAATGCTCATTATACCCGGAGGTGTGGGTTAACAGATCGCGTATTGTCGGATACGTATTACTATCCGGCAGGTCAAGATACTTGTCAATCGTGTCGTCAATATTCAGCAGACCTTTCTGCTCTGCCTCGGCTATCATTGCGGCAGTGATCGTTTTTGTGAGCGAGCCGATCTCATATCGGTGAAGCTCGGTCGGAAGACGTTCACAGTTATTTCCGTAAACTGTCCAGAGCATCTGACCGTCCTTCTGTATCATGCCTACTGAAATGACCGCTTCCGTATTATCACGAAGCGTATATTCCAGGCATTCCATAGCCGACATTGACGGTATCTTTTCCATTTGCTTCTGCGCATATATAAGAAGAGATACAATTATCGCGGCCGTAACAAGTATAACTGTTATTATTCCTATCATGACTCTCTTTTTTGTAATAATCTTTTTCTTCATAGTTAGACCTGTATATTTCCTTCATCTTATTTGTCGGGTTTTGGCTCTTTGTTGTCTGCCTCGGCAATATTCCTCTGGATGATCTCCATTATCTGCTCAAGCCGCTTTTCGCCTATACCGCTGACCGTTCCAAGCTCTGTGCGAAGCTTGTCCATATCAAGGTCAATAACTGCGTTCTCCAGAGCGTCTTTGACACCCATTTCATAGATGTTGTTGACGGTTCGCTCCATCTCATCGCGGTTCATTGACTTGATCTTCCTGTAAAGGTCACGAGTAAACTGGATTCCGTTTGACATTGCTGATTCTCCTTTTGCTGATCATAGCTATTGTATATTATATATTCTATACCCCGATATGTCAAGTTTTTCTGTCATATCTGCATATCACGTTCAGGAGCGACTTTTTATTTATCTTTACTCGTTATCATAATAGCGATAGGACTTTATTGACGAACGGAGGCTATGTCGATAATAGTTACTATTGATAAGGAGGTCCATCTGAATGAAGACTTTGAATAGGGTAAAAATCTACTGTCAAGCCTATTATATTGTAGATGTTGAAATTCCTGACGAGATGACTTTTGAGCAGGCTGAAGAGTATGTCAAGGATAATGTGGCTGAGATCCCGCTGACCGAACTGAACTGGATATCGGATTCAGACGAGTTTGACGAAATGAGCTTTGCAGACGCATATATCTCGGAATAGGTTGTGCTGAAAGGAGAAAAAATGCTTGTAGAAATGCTAAGAAAGCGCGACTTTGAGGTAAATATCGAGGAAACTCTGATATATTCCTTCAAAGTCGAGGCTGCTGACGAGGAAGAAGCGGAAAACATCATCTCTGATAAGTTCCATAACGGTGAGCTTACTCTTGAAGACGGTGAAAGAACAGAGATCCGGATCGCAGTTGACGGCGATGGTTGGGTCTCACTGTAAAAGAAAGGCGGAAATGAATGAAATTCAAAGTCACTATCGAGGAACACATCTCACAGCAGTTTGAGGTGGAAGCCGACGATGAGAGGCAGGCTGAAGATGTTGCAAGGGAAAAATACCGCAGCGGAGAGTTCGTTGTAGATAACGGTTCGCTCATAGCTGCGGTCGTTCAGGTTGGTTATGACGGACCCTGGATAGATATTTTTTAAGAGAAAGTCGAAGAAGGAGGAAGTCTGATATGCCAAATTGGGTTTTTAAT
>CAMOKN010000228.1 GCA_946617595.1 uncultured Clostridia bacterium | reverse complement strand
CAAAAGAGAAACCTTCAAAAGCCATGCGTCATTTCTGTACAATCTGACGAAAAGTCTGACGGCGCAATTCACGTACAATCTTTGTGCGGTATAGCCTTATCTTTTTTCAACTATCAGCTTTATCCCTGTCTTGGTATCTCCCGCAACATCAAACTCCGCGAAAGACGGTATGCATACAGCGTCGATCTGCTCCTCTGCAAGAAATGTCCTTGCTACAGCGGCAGACTTCACTGCCTGATTGACAGCGCCGGCTCCTACAGCCTCGATATGAGCAGAACCTCCGCTGCGTATTACTGCACAAATTGCGCCTGCCACGGATTTTGGCACGCTTCTTGAAGATACTTTGATAATATCCATTCCATTTTCCTCCTCTTTGATTTCATGTATTTATTCTTTCAATGCCCGTGCATCGTCCGGTCTTCTCGTCCAGCGAAACGATCACTGCATTTATCATTATGTCTCCGTCGGGGTAAATATGCTTCTGAGGGTAATAAGTCGTCAGCCTTGCTATTATTATATCTTTATCTATACCGAGTATCGAATCACGCACCCCGGTGAACCCTACGTCTGTTATATATCCGGTATATCCGTCGATTATCTGCTCGTCAGCGGTCTGAACGTGAGTATGTGTCCCTATGACAGCTGAAACACGTCCGGCAAGATAATACCCCATAGCTTTTTTCTCCGAAGTTGCCTCAGCATGGAAATCAACTATGATATTCGGCGTATCTATAGTTTTAAGCAGCTCGTCCGCGCATCTGAACGGATTATCGCAGCTCTCCATATATGCCATTCCGATAAGGTTCACAACAGCTATACGCATTCTTCCCATATCGAACACTGTATATCCTTTTCCGACGGTATTGCCGAAATTGGCCGGTCTGATTATGTCCGGGTTTTCCTCGAACATATCGTTCATTTCACGGCGGCGGAAGCAGTGATTTCCGGTGGTTATAACATCTGCGCATTCGAGCAGTATTCCTGCCGAGCGCGGGGTTATGCCGTTTCCGTCCGCAGAATTTTCGCCGTTCACTATTGTCATATCGGCGGAATATCTGCGTTTCAGCTGAGGCATGAGCTTCACAAGATGTTCAGAGCTTCTGTGCCCCACCACATCTCCCACAAAAAGTATGTTCAAAATTTACTCCGTTCCGTTATCTCTCAAGTATCTGGCTTCTGTCAGGACCGATGCCGACCATTGCGATCTTGCAGCCGCAGAGCTCCTCAAGTTTAAGAATGTAATTCCTGCATATTTCCGGAAGCTCGTCGAAGGATCTGCAGCCGGAGATATCATCATTGAATCCGGGGAATGTCTCATACACAGGCTCACAGTCCGCAAGCTCCTCCAGTGTAGGCGGGAAGTCTTTTATTATTGTGCCGTCGGGCTTCTTATAGGCTGTGCAGATCTTCAGGTCGCCGATACCGCTGAGAGTATCGAGCTTGTTTATGGCAAGCTTTGAAAGTCCGTTCACACGTACCGAGTGACGCACGATCACTGCGTCGAACCAGCCTGTTCTTCTCGGTCTGCCGGTAGTTGTACCGAACTCGCCGCCCTTATTGCGTATAGTGTCGCCTGTTTCGTCGTTGAGCTCTGTCGGGAAAGGACCCTTGCCTACACGGGTCGTATAAGCCTTTGCAACACCGATTATGTCATTGATTATCATGGGTCCGACGCCCGTGCCCACGCATACGCCTGCGGAAACGGGGTGAGAAGAAGTAACGTAGGGGTATGTACCGAAATCTATATCGAGCAGCGTTGCCTGCGCACCCTCGAACATTATCTGCTTTCCTGCCTTTGCCGCCTCATATACGATGACGGAAACATCGTCAACATACTGCTTTATGCGCTTTCCGTATTCGGTGTATTCTTTGATTATTGCCTCTATATCGTGAGCTTCGCCGCCATATACCTTTGTGATTATGGCATTTTTGAGCTTTCCTGTAGCACGTGCCTTCTCAGCGAACACATCAGGGTGGATAAGATCGTAAACGCGTATTCCGCAGCGCTCATATTTATCCATATATGTAGGACCGATGCCTCTTTTTGTCGTGCCTATATCGCTGTTTCCCCTGAACTGCTCCGAAAGTCCGTCAAGGGTGATATGCCACGGCATGATAACATGAGCTCTCGGGTCGATTTTCAGATTATCGAATGTCACTCCTCTTGCTCCGAGGGAATCAAGTTCGCCTATAAAGTCCTTAGGGTCGAGGACTACGCCCGCTCCGATACAGCAAAGCGTCTGACTGTAAAGGATTCCGGACGGTATAAGATGAAGCTTATATGTCTCGCCGTCATTTACAACGGTATGACCTGCATTGTTTCCGCCCTGCGAACGAACGACAACATCAGCTCTTGATGCAATTATGTCGATTATCTTTCCTTTTCCTTCGTCGCCCCATTGTGTTCCTACTACTATACTTGCCGGCATTGTGATACCATTCCTTTCATTTGCTGTACATTCCGAGTGCTTCTGTCAAAGCACAATTACAATATATTATATCACATTTTATTCTGTTTGTCATCAGTTTTTTTGAAATTTATCAAATTTTCTTACAGAAAAAGATGTGACCGCGGGTGCCGCCCTGCACCCGCTGGGTGGGCTGCTTTTCAGTGTGAAAAGCAGCAAAAGCAAATCCTGCTCCTCGAAACTTGAAAAGTCACCTCACAGTTCGTGCAAATACTTTTTGACAAACTGACCTTCTTTTCGATCAGCCGCGAAAGTTCTTATTGAAATAACATTTTATATATAGTATAATATTTTCAGATAATTTTTATAAAACTGTCACCTTTTACCGCTTTTCGGTGTCTATATAGATGAAGCGGGAAAACCGCCTGTCAGACAGAGGAGGACGGAAATGAATACCACGGAAGAAAAAACGCTTAAAGATAATGAGATAATAGAACTGTATTTCGGAAGACAGGAAAGCGCAATTTCCGAGACAGATAAAAAATACGGATCATACTGCCGCAATATCTCCTATAACATATTAGGCAGCCGCGAAGACAGCGAAGAATGTACAAATGATACATATATGAAGCTCTGGAATGTCATTCCTCCTCAGAAGCCGCTGCGTTTCTGCTCATTCATAGCGTCGGTCGTGCGAAGTATAGCGCTGAATATGGTAAGACATTCCTCCGCGTTGAAGCGCGGAGGCGGAAACGCTCAGGCAGTATTCGATGAGATCGCCGAATGTGTCGCTTCAAGCGATACCGTTGAATCCGAAATAGACGAAAAACACCTCGTAAGCACGCTGAACTCCTTCCTCGCGTCTTGCAGCAATGAAAAGCAGATGATCTTCATGAAACGGTACTACCATTTCCGCACCGTGGCACAGATAGCTGAAGAAATGCACATAAGTGAGGATAAAGTCAAACAGACACTTCACAGAATGAGAGATAAACTGAAAAAATACCTCGAAAAGGAGGGGATAGATATATGAACAGAAGAGCAGACATACTTATAGATGCTATCGGTAAAGCAGATGAAAAATATATCAGAAGATCTATGCCGATGACGGATATCAGATCAGATATAAACAATGAAATTATGGAGGACATCACAATGGAAAAGACAGAAAACGGTCTTATCGAGATCACAGTAGAAAGACCGCCGGAGAAAAATGTAAGACGGTACAAAGGAATAAGGATAGCCGCAGTGTCGGGACTTGCCGCAGCAGTCGCTGTTACCGGCGGACTGCTTGTGTGGAACAACCTCGGCAATTCTCAGATCCCGACGGATAACAACGGGGTCAATATCACCCTTCCGCCGGACGTAGATCCTGACAAGGTGATCGAAGAAGCAAACTATTTCCCCGATATACGTGATCTTAAATGGGGAATGACGGTCGAGGAAGTCAAGGCGCATGAAACCGAAACTCTCAGCTCTGAAGAAAACGATGTGAGATCCTCGGACAGACTCCAGACGCTTCTTAATTATGAAAATGTGGAGTATAAGGAATATAATACCACAATGACACTGTGTGTGGATAAGATCGACGGCCTGAACGGTGTCAACTACTATATAGATGCCGAAACATATCCTGATGCTGCAAATACGCTTAAAGACGCTCTTGAAAAAGAGTATGGGGAATACGACGACAGCTATGGAAACTATATATGGAGCATGCCGGAAAAAAATCTGACGGTCGTTCTGTATGATTGGCAGATCTCTGTTCAGGTGTCGTATTTCCCGTATATAGATCTGTCGCAGGACAGCACCGCTGATACCGAAGAAAGCGGCGAGGATCAGACAGATGATTCTAATCTGAACAATTATCAGAAATACAGCTCGGTGGCAGGATCGGGCGAGATACCGGTATATCCGCCCGCAATGCCCGGCTTTGACGAGGAGGATTTCGATTACAGCACCATAGACCACAATGGTTATCCGAGGATCCTGCTTATGGATATCCTCATGGCTGACTATGACAGGAAATATGATCTCCACCTTGTCGCGGAAGACGTCTATGCAGATCCGACCGATAAAGATATTCTCTATGGCAATATGTCATGGGCAGTAACAGAAAACGAAAGCGATGAAATAATCAATTTTGTTTTCATTGACGGACTTTATGACTGCCGTATAGATCTGACAAAGCTTGATGATTATCTCGGAGTGTTCAACATTACCGACGATGAAGGAAAGAACCGCACTATTGTCAAAGAAGCCTATAACAGCGAAACGCCGGGATACTACAAGACCACATTTGCGGAGCTGACCGATAACGGCAGCAACAGCACGTTCTATTCAATAGCCGGCTACACAAACAGCGACCCGTATGTCTCCGATCAGGAAGCTGTAGGCATGAAGCTTTCCGCAGATCTCGAATGTGACGGAAAGGAAATTTTTGACTATAATACCGGCGCGGCGTTCTCGTTCAACTTTGACACGCATGAGGTATCCATACGCCTGCTTGAAACTGCGGAAACACAGCCTGAAGAAACGCAGGAACCTACTCCCGCTGCTGACAGCGAAAGCACGGGGCCTGAAAAGATAAAGACATTCTCTGTAGGTTCACAGAACTATCTCAGACATGAGCCGAATCCCGGCGAAAACTCGCCGTTCGCCGCAGATATCGAGATAGCGAACCATATAGCTTATGTTGAGGAACTCCGCTGGATAAGCACAGAGAACTTCCTTGCGGAAGCTAAAGAGGATATGCAGTATTATGAGGGGCGCTATGAAAGCTTTGAAGCGGCGCTGAAACCATACTGCGATGAGAACGGAGGTCTCATATACGAAAAGGCAATAGCTGTTCCGCAGACCCCTATGGGCGAAATGTTCGGAGATGTGGAATATTATTCAAGCTCATACGACTACAGAGTGATCGACGACACATGGCTGATAGCGTTCAACGAGACAGACGCTTTCATACACATGAGAGATGACAGAATGACAGCGATAAGACAGGACATAGAGCATCTCTGGAGCATCTTTGACGACTATCCGGATATGACAGTGACCGCAGTTACGGACTGGGATACAGACCCGATGGAGATATATCTGAAAATAATCGCGGAAAGCAGCGATCTTGCGGGTATAAAGGCTTCGCTTTCCGCAGCCTGCGGAGAAGCGGCGGATTATTGCAGATTTGTAACTCCGGAAGAGGAGCGTGCGACATGGCTGCCGGTGACAATGCTGGTACAAAACGGTGATGTATATAATAAGGAAACCGTTGAAGGTTATGACATTTACAACGTTGCATTCGATAACGGCGTTTATACGGGTGTATTATGGGGCAGCAGCAGTGAGGCGGCTGATAAGCTCAGAGAATTTGCTATGTTCGATGAAGCCGGGACTCTGATAAAAGAGACTGAGAATATTCCTCATACGGTGAAGGATCAGAAGGAGTTCCTGAAAGCATTGCGTGAGAATATAAAGAGCTTTGAGCGGATAATACCTTATGCAAGCATATTCGATCCGATAAAGCTTCCGAGAACATACGAAGCGGGATTCTCATGCTATTACAGTATCGGTTCTCAGGTGCTTGAGGTCATGGCTTCGCCGAGCAATCTCAGAAGTGATGAATATGAGGTAATGTACAGGCTGCTCCAGCCCGAGGCTAACGAATATCACGATATGAGTCACACAAGATATATTGTTATGAACTTCCGCGACAACTACACATTTGACGATCCCGCGAACGGATATAAAGGCTATGTAATCAGAGGTATAGAGGTCATAAAATCTTTTGAGGGGCTTAAAACGATCATGCAGGTGCGTATTATTGCCGATGAAAGTATGTGGGAAGAGATAGAGCATATAAACGGCGACGGCTTGCGTCTGGTCGAAGGCGAACTGCTTTTTGCGCAGGAGCCTGCTGATACTGCCGGTATGGAATACTGGGATAACTGAAAAGTTACAGGCGGCACCGCACTATATTTGTGCGGTGTCGCATTTTTTCTTGACACGTTAACAGTTTAGTGGTATAATTTATAACATGATTAATTCGCCTGAGAAAAGGTATGGCAGTATAGCCGATACCGCATCAAAGGCAACGAAAGGCTGAGATAGGATGATCACTTTTATTATAGGTATGGCAATCCTGGTTGTAGGGGCTGTCATTTACGGCAGGGTATGCGAAAAAGTCATAAAACCGACGAACAATAAGACACCGGCGGTAGAAAAATACGACGGTGTGGATTATGTCCCGATGAAAAAATGGAAAAACAGCTTGATAGAGCTGCTTAACATTGCGGGAACGGGTCCTATCCTGGGCCCGATACAAGGGATACTTTTCGGACCGATAGCGTTTATCACAATACCGATAGGCTGTGTTCTCGGCGGCGCGTTCCACGATTATATGTGCGGAATGATCTCCATGAGAAACGACGGCGAACAGATGCCGGGGCTGATAAGAAGATTTCTCGGCAAGCACTTTTACAGGATCTATAATGTAATGGTCTGCCTGATGCTGCTGCTTCTCGGAGTGGTATTCATATATACTCCGGGTGACCTGTTTGTAACGCATATCCTCAACGGCGACAGCAGTTTCGGCAACCCGATAGTCTGGGTGGTTTACGGCGTGATATTTGTGTATTACATAATAGCAACGCTTCTGCCTATAGACAAGATAATCGGAAAGATCTATCCGGTTTTCGGCGCGGTGCTTATCCTGTCAGCTGTGGGAGTATTCGTGGGGCTGTTCGTCAAGGGCTATCCGCTTGATGAGATATGGACAGCCGGACCTTCATTTGTGAACCCCTACGGCGACAATTTCATACCGATATTCTTCGTTACCGTAGCCTGCGGCATAGTATCGGGATTCCATTCCACCCAGGCAACGCTCATATCACGTACCGCAGGCAGCGAACATGACGGAAGAGTAACTTTCTACGATATGATGATACTCGAAGGATTTATCGCAATGGTATGGGCTGCAGCGGCAATGGGTTCAGTAAATCTCGGACTTACTACAAACGAAATGCTCCACGACCAGCCTACAGCTGTAGTCGGAATAATAGCAAAGGATATGCTTGGCAGCATAGGAGGCATAATTGCTGTTATCGGAGTTATTATACTTCCGATAACATCGGGCGATACATCTCTGCGTTCTCTTCGCATAATGATATCGGATGCTTTCCATATTGACACAACAAAGAAAAAGAACAGTCTGATAATTGCGCTGATAATTTTCAGCGTCGTCGCCGGAATACTTGTTTTCGCAAAAGCCAATGCGAGCGGATTCAACATTCTGTGGAGATACTTCTCGTGGGCAAACGAATGCACCGCAGTTTTCGCGTTTGCAATGATAGCTGTGTATATGCTGATAAATCACAAGCCTTTCCTGATGGCTGTTATACCAGGAATGTTCTATATGTATATCGTGGCCAGTTATATACTCAACGCAAAGATCGGCTTTAACCTGCCTATGCCTGTCAGCTACATTGTGGCTGCGGCACTGACTCTTGCCTACGGCGCAGCGATCGAACGCTACGGCAGAAAGCACAGAAAGTTGTCTCCAATTGACTGATCGCTCCGCACGAGACCGGGAGAAGATGACTGAGACTGGGGGAGAAGAAGAGAAGGGACCCCCATTTCCGAGCGCGGAAATGAGGTT
>CAMOKN010000227.1 GCA_946617595.1 uncultured Clostridia bacterium | reverse complement strand
CTTGTAAAAAGATCGATCGGTAATGACAAAGCGCAACTCATGCGGCTCTTTTCCCAAGAAAAAGACGGCATACGAGAGATAAGCCAGCGGCTCAAAGTTTTTTGGGAAAACAATCTGTTCTATTCCGAAATTTTCACGCAGTTCATCATCGCTTCCGGGAGGGAGGATTCGCTCTATAAGCTTCGGTATGCCGTTTCCGACAAAATATTTATATCTTTCGGTGGGATAAGGTTCAAATCCAAGCTTCACGAGTGCGTGATTTCCGGCATCGGCGAGATCTTTCAGAGTATCAAGAAGTGTACCGTCAAGATCAAAAAATACATAACTGAACATTTTTGTCTCCTTTGATTTGTATGTCCTTGACAAATATTATGAAATTATCTATAATCTATATAAAGCATATGTAAAGCAATAATCTGTTATTGAGGAAGTGTTCTGTGTGCTGAATTTTATATGCCCTGTCTGCAAAAAAGAGCTTTACACAAAAGAAAAAAGTCTGTTATGCGAGAACGGGCATTGCTTTGATATATCAAGAAAAGGCACCGTAAATCTGCTCCGTACAGGAAAAGCAAATCACGGTGACGACAAGCGAATGGTCATGGCAAGAAAAACGTTTCTCGATAAGGGCTATTACGAGCCGCTGCACGCTGTGATACGCGAAACCGCCGCAGAATATTCATACGACGGCTGTACACTGCTCGACTGCGGCTGCGGCGAGTGCAGCTATACAGCCGATATCAGCAGACATTTCATCTCAAAGAACATCAATGCGGAAATAATCGGCATAGATGTTTCAAAAGAAGCAATAAACTGCGCCGCATCAAGACATTCAGGCATACGGCTTGCTGTAGCGAGCGTATTCGATATCCCGCTGCCCGATAAAAGCTGTGACATCGTCCTCGCAATGTTTTCGCCTTTTTCCGGAAGCGAATATCTTCGTGTACTGAAAGACGGCGGTATATACATCACCGCATATCCGCTCGAAGATCATCTTTTCGAGCTGAAAAAAGCAGTGTATGACGAACCGTACAGAAACGAAGTCTCCGATACCGGAGTCGATGGTTTTGAACTTCTGTCTCAGAAGGACTGTAAGTTCAGAATGGAACTTAAAACAAATGAAGACCTGATCTCATTGTTCGAGATGACTCCGTACTGCTACAAAACATCTAAGACAGACCGCGAAAAGCTCGACAGGATATCCGCGCTTTCGGTATGCGCCGAATTCGGCATTGCGGTTTACAGGAAAAAATGAATCCAAATCACGCTTGCCGATATTATCTTATTATCGCAATATCGAGATCGACGTCGCCCTCGATACCGTCTATTTTTCCGAATCCGTACTGCCACATATCGAAGTCATAATAGTAGGTCATTTCAGGATTGTACAATGCGAGCCATACAGGATAATCGTCAAGCATACGCATATCATATTTCAGGTATGCCATTTTTTTGTTTGTATAGATCATTGCCTCATATCCGGCATCTTTGATCGTTTCACAGAAAGCAATAGCAGAAAGTGTGAGGGTCCCGGGCATCACATCTGCTGTGCGCGGCTCTGAATCCGTACTTGAAGCATCTACGGGTTCCCAGTCAAAAACAACCGGATATTCAAGATCACGCCCGTCAAGATGTTCAATGACAAATTCTGCTTCTTCTATGGCTTCTTCTACGGATATTGCCTGAGAATAGAAATAAACACCGATATCTATTCCGGCTTCTTTTGCGCCTTTGTAGTTATCGAAGAATTTATCATCTACCTTGATGTTTCCCGCTTCACCATATCCTCTTACACCGATGCGCAGTACAGCAAATTCCACTCCGTCCGCTCTGACGGCATTCCAGTCTATATCGCCCTGATACGATGATACATCTATCCCGAAATATGACGAAACCTCACCGTCAACTTTGTACGTCATACGGTTATCATCATCAACAATGAAATCTTCGCTTCTGTAAGTATTGGGTTTTACGCCCGAAAGCACCGGCACCCAGCTGTAACCCACATAAGAATCGTATGTAAGTATCTTACCGCGTTCGATATCGACACTTTTGTCTGCCGGAACGTCCGGTTCATTCATTTCCTCTTCATCGATCAGACTTACCGCATCTACATATTCTCTGCCGGCATTGCTGTTTTCGCTGCCGGTGTTATCGTTTATCCGTTCTTCGAGCAAATCGACACGCCGCTGATAATCCTTCAGCTGCTGATCGTGGATACGTATGTACGCAAATCCGGTAAATATTCCCGCAGCTGCTACACAAAGAGTTACCATAGAGATAACAGTATTAATGAATGATATCCGGTTTGTCTTTGAAGGAGCCTGCCGCGCTGCTTCTGTTTCATTATCCGAAGGGACATGAACATTTTCTTGTTCTTCAATATTTTCACCGGCTGCAATATCCGGTTCACTTCCGGCAGTATCTCCGACAGCTTCCGAAAAAGTCTGTTCACCTGCATCGGATACAGGGACAGCATCAATTTGTTCATCTTTATGGTGTGCAATGACCGCATCGGCAGAATAATCCCTGTACAGATCACGGTCATCTACCGGTTCATCGTCAGCATCATATATGTAAACATTTCCGTTGGCAGTTTCTTCCGGTGCATTACCCTGAACATCAGCATCTCCGGAAACGATCCCTTCATCATATTTTTCTTTGTTCATATTTTCCTCCGGTATAAACATTTCGGCTGCTCAGAAGTTTGCATTATATCCATAGCCGAAGATCATGGGCGATACGATAAGATACACGAAATAAACAGCATAAGATACGATCATAATAATGCCTGTCCGCTTTCCGATACTCTTGTTCTTTGCCGCGCAGACCAGAAGCAGCAATGCTGCAGCGGCGGCAACTGCCGCATCTGCTATAAACGGAGCTTTGAACCTTATGGGGGTCGAAGAAATGACTCCGGATAAACCGCCTGCAAAAAGGATATTGAAAATGCTGCTTCCTATGATATTGCCGACGGCAAGATCCGTCATTTTCTTTCTTGCTGCTGAAATGCTTGTTGCAAGTTCCGGAAGTGATGTGCCGAGCGCAAGCGCCGTAAGTCCGATAATGCGGGGCTCTATACCTGCAAGTATCGCTGTTTCTTTTGCTGCGGTAACTGTTATATCGCTGCCGATAATTACAAGAACTATGCCGAAAATTATAAGTAACACAAGCTTCGGGACGCTGTCATTTCCGGATATCGGGACAGGGTTTACGTTCTCATTTTCTGTGCCGTTTTTTTTAGTTGTGATGATAAGATAAACAAAGAAAACGACAAACAGCACGAGAAGAATGATCGAATCCGTTTTGCCGATGCTTCCGTCAAGTCCCATTATCAGAAATGCAGCTGTGACAGCGATAACGAACGGTATTCCTACCGCAAACGATCTTCTTGTGAGGGTGATCGTTGTAATAAGTGCGGAAATACCGAGAATAACAAGAATGTTCAGGATATTGCTGCCAATAATATTTCCGAGCGAAAGTGCATCTTCGTTTCTGCAAACCGCATTTATGCTAATCGCTGTTTCGGGTGCGCTTGTTCCGAACGCAACGACCGTCAGACCGATCACCATAAGCGGTATCTTCATTTTTACAGCTGCTTTTGAGGCTGCATCTACAAACATATCGGCGCCCCTTACAAGCAGGAACATTCCGACAATTAAAAATATGACAGAAAAGATAATGCCGGATATCGCTGAGCCTCCGGCTGAGGCATAAATGCTGTCAAAAATCTGTTCAGAAAACGCCACTTTAATATCTCCGGTCCATATCGGGTCAGAGCGAAAATGAGATAACGCAAAAATCAGCCCGATATTAATTGATTTATGGGTTTTTAGAGGTTCCCAATACCACGGTTCGGCACAGAAACGCTCTTTGTGTGTACAGCCCATACAATAATTATACATTCTTTACCGCATTTTGTCAACACAATGGAAAATTTTTATGTTTTATGTAAAAATTTTCTGATAATGCACTTACGTATTGAAAAATGTCGGAAATTGTGATATAATAAGCTATTAAACAGTATTTTATTCTGAAAGAAGGTGTGAGGTTTGAGCAAACTCGGGAAAATACTTTCCAGCCGCCTGTTCTTTGTAAGTATTCTTATCCTGCTCCAGATCAGCGCTATAGTTCTCCCGATGATGTTTTTATCGACATACTTCATTCCGCTTTTCCTCCTCTTTGAATTCATCAGCCTTCTGATCGCCATAAATATCGTAAACAGAAACAACAACCCCGAATTCAAGATCGCATGGCTTATACCCGTGCTGTGCTTTCCGGTAAGCGGACCTCTGCTGTACCTGATGTTCGGTCGTACACACCTGAATAAAAAGAATACCGCAAAACTCAAAGTCGCTGTTGACAGCTCAAAAGATATCATCAGGCCCGATACAGAGCTTCTGTACAGGCTCGGAGAAGAAAATGCACATATTATGCGCGAGGCAAATTACATCATAAATAATTCACGCAGCAATGTCTATTCACATACAAAGACCGAGTTTCTGAATCCGGGCTCCCTTTTCTTCAGCGAACTGCTGTTTGAACTTAACAAAGCCGAGAAGTATATCTTCCTCGAATACTTCATCATCGGCGACGGTATCATGTGGCAGAAAACACTCGATATACTGAAAAAAAAGGTACAGAACGGCGTTGAAGTCCGTCTTATCTATGACGATATCGGGACTATAAACCTGCTGCCGGTAGATTTCCCTGAACAGATGAAAAAGATAGGCATAGAGACTATCGTATTCAACCCATACAAGCCCTCACTCGACCGCTTCATGAATTACCGCGATCACCGTAAGTTTGCTATAATAGACGGAAAAGTCGCTTTCACCGGCGGAATAAACATCGCGGACGAATATATAAACCGTAAAGAACGCTTCGGCTTCTGGGAGGATTCATGCGTAAAACTTGACGGCGATGCTGTGAAGAAGGTCGTTGTGCTTTATCTTGAAATGTGGCACTTCACCACCGGTATCCCTCAGGACTACAGCAGATATATCGTGGATCATAAAAATGAGAGCGACGGATATGTGATACCGTTCTCGGACGAACCGCTGTTCCGTGAGCTTATCCATGAAAACGCCTATATAAATATAATAAATGATGCAAAAAAATATGTCTATATCTGCACACCGTATCTTATTCTTGACGATGTGATGGAAAGCAGTCTTATAAGAGCCGCAAAAAGCGGTGTGAATGTCAAGATAATAACTCCGCATCACCCCGACAAAAAAACTATCTTTGAAATGACGCAGGCAAACTATGAGCGTCTGATGAGAAACGGCGTTATGATATATGAATTCATTCCGGGCTTTATCCACACAAAGATGATAATAAGTGACGATTCGACAGCAATTGTCGGTACCTGCAACTTCGATTACCGAAGCTTTTATCTGCATTTTGAGAACGGTGTCTGGATGTACGGCAGCAAGGCTGTAAATGAGGCAAGGGATTCTTTCCTGAACTCTCTGTCCGTGTCAAAACAGATGACAGATGATATATTTAAGAATATCAGCTTCGGAAGAAGACTGCTGCGTTCGCTTCTCAAAGTGCTTGCTCCGCTTCTGTAAGGAGAAAACGATAAATAATGACAAAAAAACAAAGAGCATTGAAAATGATAGGGCTGCTTGCGGAAGAATACCCGGACGTGAAGTGCGCCCTTATATACGAAAAGCCGCATGAGCTTCTTATTTCAACGCGTTTGTCAGCACAATGCACCGATAAGCGTGTGAATATGGTCACTCCGGCGCTTTTTGAGAGATTTCCGACCGTTGAAGCTTTTGCGGAAGCAGAAGTCTCAGATATCGAAGAGTACATAAAAAGCTGCGGACTTTACCACACAAAAGCGAACGATATCTCGCTGATGTGCAAAGAACTTCGTGACAGATTCGGCGGAAAGGTCCCCGAAACTATCGAAGAACTTACAACACTCCCCGGAGTCGGGCGCAAGACCGCAAATCTCATAGTCGGCGACCTGTACGGAAAACCTGCATTGGTTTGCGATACACACGTTATAAGACTGACCAACCTCATCGGACTTACCGATACAAAAGATGCCGTCAAGGTCGAAAAAGAACTGTCCGTGATAGTTCCGCCGGAAGATGGACTTCTGATGTGCCACAGACTTGTATGGCACGGAAGACTTGTGTGCATTGCAAGAAGACCGCAGTGCAGTAAGTGCTGTCTGCAAGAGATCTGTAAAAATGTGAAGAATCAGTGAAAATTGAAAATGCTATTGCAATTTCAAAAAAAGTATGCTATACTTTAAAGGCGCATTACATAAAAGTAAAGGCGTACCGCACACACTTTATGCGGTATTGTCTGAAACATAAGGAGGTTTTTGTATGAAGTATGACATCAAAGAGGTGTCCTCAAGACTGAAAGCCACAAGAGAATCCCTCGAAATATCAACAAAGGAAATGGCGGCGGCAGCTCGGATTACGGAGTCGGAATACATCGAATACGAAGAAGGCAGAAAAGATCTTTCACTCTCCGTTCTCAACGCTTGTGCCGAAGCAATGGGCATCGAAATGATCGAGCTTCTTACCGGCTCCTCCCCTACCCTTGCTACTTATTCTCTTGTCAGAAAGAATGAGGGTCTTCCGATCGAAAGACGTATCGGATTTACCTATCAGCACATGGCTTATCTGTTCAAGAACAAAAAGATCGAGCCTATCATGGTGCACGCGCCTTATGAACCGGATCAGAGCAAGCCTATCGCAATGTCTGTGCATGAAGGTCAGGAAATGGACTTTATTATAAAAGGCAGACTCAAATTCGTTATCAACAGCAATACAGAGATACTTGAAGAAGGCGACTGCATCTACTTCGACAGCTCAAACCCTCACGGAATGATCGCACTCGATGACGACTGCGATTTTCTGGCAATACTCATATAATGCAAGGGTGCAAGAAAGGACATATAAAATAAAATGGAACAGGTCAGAGACTACTATAAAAGATTTGTCACAGAAGGCTACGGCGAGGACGGGATACTCAATAAATTTGAGATAAACGCTCCCGAAAACTATAACTTCGGCTATGACATAATAGATAAATTCGGTGAGCTTGAACCCGACAGACCCGCACTCCTGCACGTCGATCTTCAGGAAAATGTTACAAGATTCTCATATAAGCAGCTTTCGGAGCTTTCGACACAGGCAGCTAACCTTTTTGCCTCTCAGGGTATCAAAAAAGGCGATAAGGTGATGCTCGTGCTAAAAAGAAATTATCAGTTCTGGTACGCGATAATCGGATTGATAAAGCTCGGCGCTGTTGTGATACCGGCTACTCACCTTCTTACAACACATGATTTCACATACCGCTTCAAGAGCGCAGACGTAAAAGGCATAGTTGCTACCGGTCATAATCCCGATATCGAGAAATATGTAGATGAAGCTGAGACTGAGCTTGGTATCACACTCAAAAAGTTTGTCGCAAACGGTGAAAGAGACGGCTGGATAAACTTTGATGAAGAAATAAAGAAACAGCCCGTAACTATGGAAAGAGTTCCCACAAAAGCGTCCGAGATGATGCTGATCTATTTCTCATCGGGAACATCGGGTTATCCCAAAATGGCTGCTCACTGCCATAAATATGCACTCTGGCATATACAGACAGCACTCTGGCAGAATGTTGATCCCGACGGACTGCACCTTACAATTTCCGATACCGGCTGGGGAAAAGCAGCGTGGGGAAAGCTCTACGGGCAGATGTCGCTGGGTTCGTGCGTATTCGTATATGATTTCGACAGATTCGTTCCCGCCGATGTTCTTCGCATTATACAGGATTTCAAGGTAACATCGCTGTGCGCACCTCCTACTATGTACAGATTCTTCATAAAAGAAGGTCTGAAAGACTATGATCTTTCAAATCTGAAATACAGCTGTATCGCAGGTGAAGCACTTAACCCCGAGGTATTCAACCGCTGGCTTGAATTTACGGGACTTAAACTTATGGAAGCATTCGGTCAGACAGAAACTACCGCTGTACTCGCAAATCTTCCGGGAATGACCCCGAAGCCCGGATCTATGGGAAAACCCACTCCCCTCTATAACGTCGATCTCGTCGATGAGAACGGAAAGACTGTTCCCGTAGGTGAAACAGGTGAAATAGTTGTAAAGGGCGAAAAAGGGACAGAAGGACTTTTCCTCTGCTATTATAAGGACGACGAAAAGACAGATGCAGCATGGCACGACGGGCTTTATCACACCGGTGATACCGCATGGAGAGACGAGGACGGATATTTCTGGTATGTCGGAAGAAATGACGATATTATAAAATCCAGCGGTTACCGCATAGGACCGTTCGAGATAGAAAGCGTACTTATGCAGCATCCGTGCGTTCTTGAGTGCGCTGTTACCGGCGCTCCCGACCCTGACGGAGTAAGAGGGATACTTGTCAAAGCTACGATCGTGCTTGCAAAAGGATATACAGCAAGTGATGAACTTGCAAAAGAAATACAGACATTTGTAAAGAAGAATACCGCTCCTTACAAATATCCGAGACTTGTTGAATTCGTTGATGAACTCCCCAAAACGATCAGCGGAAAGATCAAGCACAATACAATCAGAGAAAACGACAGCAAAAAGTAAATCACTAATTTAATAACAAAGGCAATTCCGCACAAAGTATAGAGAAAATCTTTGTGCGGTTTTACTGTATTTTGATTTTTCGGGTAAAAAACTCTGTACAAATGCAACAAAATGTGATATAATATAGTTGAAGAAAAAGCTGATGTGATGAATTGTTCAAGAAGGAGGAATGATTATGATACGTTTTGCAAAAACAGATGACATCGACATTCTCGTTCAGAATGACACCAACATCGATAGGCAGGAAATGCTCAACCTTATCGCTCTCAACAGAGTGTATATCATGGAAGCGGACGGAAAATTCATAGGCTGGCTCAGATACAA
The DNA here is from genome assembly GCA_946617595.1 of uncultured Clostridia bacterium. Lineage (GTDB taxonomy): Bacteria > Bacillota > Clostridia > Oscillospirales > Ruminococcaceae > Ruminiclostridium_E. The sequence goes on along the minus strand of CAMOKN010000227.1, from coordinate 1,712 downwards.
CCTTTTCTGGGATAACACCCCCTTCATGAATATGATACACCTGAATGACGAGAACAGAGGTAAAGGCTACGGAAGATCTTTTGTGGAATTCTGGGAAGATGAGATGCGTAAGCTCGGTTACAGGACCGTTATGACTTCGACGGCTTCGGACGAGTTTGCTCAGCATTTCTATATCAAGCTCGGATATTCAACGATCGGAGGATTTCTCCCGATAGGAAAACCGTTTGAGGTGATCCTTTCAAAGAAGCTCTGATTCACATGAGCCTGTCCAGAAAGTAAAGCGGCATCTCGGAGATCACAGGTACTGCTTCGGTCTGATATACCGCATCTTTTTTCAGCAGTACGGCAAGTGACTTTCCGATAAGCTCACCGCTGTAAACAGCCTGATCTATGGAGTTTCCGTGTGAACCTACCTCTATCAGCAGCGCTCCCTTCGATACCTGCTGGTTGTACTGGCAATACTGAAAAAGTATCGGTCTTGTCAGTGTCGGGAACATACTTTCGGTCTGCTGTTGAAGCTCGCAGGCAAAATGAAGATTGTCCATGAAGAACGGAACATCGTAATTACCGTCATCGGCAGCGCAGATTATCATTATCTGCGCTGCCTTTTTTCCGTCTATGCCGGTAACAGCGCTCACCCGTGTTCCGTCCTCATACTCTATTGCATCACGGTGAATGCCAAGAACGATCTTCACAGACGGATATCTGTCAAGAATGCTTACTGTGGTTGCAAGACTTCGGGTGTAAGCTCCGGTATATACCGAGTCATGTACCGTACAGTCATGTATCACCGAGATCCCCGATGCGGCAAGTTCACGGCAGATAGCGTCGCCTACTGCAACAACACCGTTCTTCGGGTCGGCAGAACGGCTCGTATAGCTGCTGTCAAACCATTCTTTTTCATAAGGTTCATAGCTTTCTGTAGTGTGGGTATGTACAACAAGCACCTGAGGCTGTTCAGAGTACAGTTCTACGGAGATACCGCTGGGCTTTTCCGACTCAGCGGCGGCAGTTTCGTTCGGGATATCCGTGCAGTTGCGGAGCTGTCCGCCTCCGCGCAGATCTATCATCTGGGCACCGTTCATCTTACCGAAAGTTTCGGAAACTATCTTACCGCTGTGCTGTGAAAAGTTCGTCAGATCTTCGCTTGCATTCTCCCTGTTCACTGTGAACATATATTTTTCGGGAAATAATTGTTCATCATCTGCTTCGGTGATATCTTCGATATCCTTCTCTTCCCGGACATCATCTGTTATTGCATTTTTTTCTTCGGTAATGGTCGGTTTTTCCGCAATATAAAGCACGAGGTCATCTCCGTTCACTATTTTTTGTTCGGTGAACAGAGCGGTTTCCGTTCCTTTTTCATTTTTATACGCGAGAGCACCCGGAAAAACAGTAAAAGCCGCAATTACGGCAGCTGAAAAAGCTGCGGCTGCACCTGTACCGGCTGCAAGCTTTATGATCTTACGGCGGATATTTGTTTTTATGACGGTCATATTTTGAACTGCCTCCTCTTTTGTGACTATAGGCAATACCGCACAAAGCACGGATAACGCCTTTGCACGTGACTTGCTTGCATCTTTTCCGTCATCTTGCACAGAAATTCCTTGACTTGCGCCAGCAACGACTGGAATTCGTTCATAAGGTTTCCAAAGGCGCTCACCGCTGCACTAAGCAGCGCAAGTTACCGCCCGAATCGTGCACGATGCACG
>CAMOKN010000226.1 GCA_946617595.1 uncultured Clostridia bacterium | reverse complement strand
GGCGTATTATTCCGATATGCTCGAAGAGGCGAAAGAGAACGGTACTGCCGAGATAAAAGACGACAAAGACGCAAAGTTTATGTTCTCGGACAGGAAAGCTGGCGAAAAACTCTCAACAAGAGATATTGAGAAGGCTTTGGAGGACGTACAGAGCAGGATCGACAATTTCCTCTATCCATACGGACGCAATGAGGACGGGACTGCAATATCAAACCCCGAAAACGAAAGAATGACACGCGACTATATCGCATACGCGAGCGTATTCAAGGAGATAACCGGTCTTGACGCGAAATGTCTTGATCCCGGCAATTCTCTGCTGCTTACCAAGCCTGACCGTAACGAGGATAATTTCATCGAGAAAGCAAGAGAGAATATCGACAGTCTCAATACCATGTCAAAGGACTTGCGCGACCTTATGAAGAAGTACCGCGACGAACAGGAGATCGAGATCGGCGGCGGTGATCTTAGCGAGGAAGCACGCACCCGAATGGAAGCCTTCGATTATGTACGCGAGCAGTTCGTTTACGGCAATCAGAGTGCGGAACTACACACTCTCGGTATCCTGAATACGCAGGCGTGACCTGCAAAAGGAGTAATATTTATGCGGAAAATCAACTATGGGTATCTTGCCGGTATTCTGTTTTTATTGCTGTGTATTTCATCGTGCAGTACACAAAGCTTCCCGGCGCAGACTGACCCGGACACCAGCCGGTTTGACACTGGATATACATCGTACAGCGATGATTATACTGCCGAACAGGACTACAGCAATATCATAGCTTTCACGGACAAGCAGGAATACCCTACTACATTTGATAAGATAACAGTGACGATAAAAAATGAAAACCCCGGAAAGGGCTTTTACTTCTTCTCCATACCTGTCATTGAGTACAATGACAAGGGCGAATGGAAGCGGCTGAATTATTCGCCGGAAAGCTATGAAATACCGGAGCAATGGGCATTGTGTGCGATATTAGACGATACCGAGCGCCAGTTCAGCACGGCGATGAGTATCTTTGGCGATAGGCTTGAAGGCAGCTGGAACCCGGGAGAGTATCGTGCTGTGGTTTTCGCCGGAAAAGAGACGGTATATGCGCCATTCACAATAATTGATATTTAACTTCGGGCGCACAGGTCTCGGCATGTGCGCTTGTTACTTGCTTAGGAGCGTATTGTAAACACTTTGATATTGCTTTTTATGGGCATATATGGTATAATTATTAAAAAATAAGATTCTGACGAGAAGAGTGAAATACTATGGTCAAAAAAATATAGGTATTATTATCAGTTTAATAATGATTGTTAACATATCCGCTTGCTTTGTTAACGAACATATTGATAAAAACGAAATTAGAGAGATTGGCGAACATTTTAATGAAATGTTTGTTCAGAAGAATGTTGATGAATTATATAACTGTTTCTGCTCTGATATACAAGAAAATCGAAAAGAAGAAACAATCGAAGAAATACAAAAGGCGTTTGATTTCATTGACGGTAATATTACGGAATACAATTTTTCGATGATTGGCTTTGAAGAAGAACACAAAAGGGAGGGGATTATACAGTATTATTCAATAGATCCTATTTGCAGAAATGTGAAAACAGATAAAGGCAACCAATACACAATTTATTATTCTTATTGTCACATTTATAAAAGTCAGCCCAATTATGAAGGTATATGGAAAATCACTGTTGTTGATAATGATGATAACGAAATAAGCATAGGTCAGTTTTATCCAGCTGAATAATCTCTTCTGTTCTCTCCTCCATTCTTTCATTAATCAAGTCAGATTAATTATGCTATCTTCCAACAATCCTTACCACCCTGAACACCTGCTCTGCCGTGTCGGAAAGATTTTCCGCAGCGATCTCTGTATTCATTGCTTCATCAAGGCTGCAAACAGTCCGGAGTATCGGAAAATAAGCGTCAATGCCGCACTCATTAAGGGTCGCGGCATCTTTTGTTACACTGCCAGCGAAGGCTATGACAGGCTTTCCGTGCTTTTTTGCAAGTTTCGCAACACCCACGGGAGCCTTGCCCATAGCGGTCTGTGCATCGAGCCGACCCTCTCCGGTGATGACGATATCGGCGTTTCTGATGTATGATTCGAGGTTTGTCTCCTGTAAAACAAGCTCCACACCCGGCATGAGCTCTGCATTTGTGTAAGAGCGAAATGCAAAGCCGAGACCACCTGCTGCACCCGCTCCGGGGTAGCCCGGGTCAGCGTTCGGATTTATCGTTTTGGTGAGCTCGGCGAAATGTGCAAGCCACTTATCCATTACGGAAAGACTTTCCGGAGAAGCTCCTTTCTGCGGGGCGAATACAGCACTGCAACCATTCTCACCACACAGGGGATTGGTTACATCACAGGCTATCCTGAACCGGCACTCTGACAGCTCCGGCAGTACATTATCATTGGTAATGCGGACAAGCCCGGAAAGTCCTTCCGCACCGTGGGGTATCTGCTCGCCGTTCATATTGAGCAAACCAAACCCGAGAGCTTGCAGCATACCCGCCCCGCCGTCGTTTGTGGCACTCCCGCCGATACCAATGATAAAGTCGCGGCAGCCGTGATATATTGCGTCCCTTATCATCTCTCCCACGCCGTATGTTGTCGTCTTCATCGGGTCACGCTTATCCGGCGGAACGAGTGTCAGCCCCGCAGCCGCCGACATCTCCATAACTGCGGTGTTACTCGCTTTTATAATGCCGTATCTCGCAGTCACCGGCTTGCCGCAGGGGTCGGTCACTTCGACAGAGCGAAACTCACCACCCATTCCGGACACGAGTGCGTCAACAGTACCCTCGCCGCCGTCCGCAAGCGGTCTGACTGCAACATAAGCATCGGGAAATACACGCTTTATCCCCTCCGCTGCGGCGTTTCCT